>NZ_JBAHYJ020000043.1:0-17621 GCF_036697665.2 Scytonema sp. PRP1
TTAATTAGAGCCAAGACTTGCTGGAAAATTCGGAGGTAGAATAACCTTGTCCACTATGTGAACGACACCGTTACTAGCTGGAATGTCTGCTTGAATGACCTTAGCACCGTTCACGGTAACTGTACTGGTGGTAGTATTAACCTTTAATGTCACAGGACTTCCCTCAACTGTTTTGACTTGTCCGGATGTCAGTTGGCTGGAAGTCACTTGTCCAGGTATAGCATGGTAGCCCAGAAGCTTGACTAATTGTTGTTTGTTTTTTGGTTTGAGAAGATTGTCTACTGTACCTTTTGGTAAAGCCGCAAAAGCAGCATCCGTAGGAGCAAAGACTGTGTAAGGTCCTTGTTCAACCATTTGTTTAGTCAAGTCTGCGGCAAGCAATGCTTTACTTAATGTTGTAAAAGACCCCTGAGTTGATGCTGACTGTGCTAATTGAGCCAAATTTTTGCTTGCTGTTGGGGTAGTGGGAGTTTGGGCAATTGGAGGAGCAGCTGTAGGAAGATTTGCTGGAGTTGCCGCAGTCTGAGGAGTGGTTGTATTCTCTACAGTAGGTTGACCACAAGCAGACACAAGGAGAGTACCCGCACTCATAACGCTAAAGGCTGCTTTTCTTAAAATGCTTTTGCTCGCTTTCATGCTTAATATGTATTGTTAAATTAAATTAAATTAAATTAAATCTTTGACTTTTAACAAAATTTAATAAAGTCAGTGAAACTGTCCCTCAACCTTAAGGCATAGATGCGAAAATCTTTCCAAAATACGTTGATTTTTTAGCAAAATATTGTAGTTCTGCTCTGAAAAAGCACGACTAGGTTATTTTATCTAGCCGTACTCCTAAAATTTTCAATCACTCTGCAACAAAATTTTGCAGCTTCTGCGAGAACCTACACTGGTTATACTAAATATCCAAATCAGTTAAGTTGAGTTTAGAACCGTAGGTTTCAATGAATTCGCGCCGGGGTGCAACGCGATCGCCCATCAAAATCGTGAAAATGCGATCAGCTTCGGCGGCGTCCTCAATTTCCACTTGCTTAAAGGTGCGAGTTTCTGGGTTCATCGTGGTTGTCCAGAGTTGTTCTGGCATCATTTCACCCAAACCTTTGAAGCGTTGGATGGTGTAGTTGGCGTTGTCGGGAAACTCAGCGAGGCGCTGTTGCAATTCGCGCTCACTATAGCAATAGTAATAATTCCGTCCCCGTTCTACTTTAAAGAGTGGCGGACAAGCAATGTAGATATGCCCCTGCTCAATCAGCGCCCTTTGATACCGATAGAAGAAAGTTAACAACAGAGTCCGGATGTGCGCTCCATCTACGTCAGCGTCAGTCATAATGACTATACGGTGATAGCGCAGTTGCGATGCGTCGAATTCCTCGCCCTTAACTCCTAAACCGAGTGCTGTAATTAACGCCTGAATTTCAGTATTTTTATAGATTTTGGCGTCGTCAGTTTTCTCAATGTTCAGGATTTTACCGCGTAGGGGAAGAATTGCCTGGAATCGGCGATCGCGTCCTTGTTTTGCACTCCCACCCGCTGAGTCTCCTTCCACGATGTAAATTTCCGACTCTTTAGGATCTCTGGAACTGCAATCTGCCAATTTTCCGGGTAAAGGCGAAGATTCCAGCACCGATTTGCGGCGCACCAATTCCCGCGCATGACGGGCGGCTTCTGCGGCTTTGAAGGCTTGGATGGCTTTATCTAATACGGCATCACCAACAGCAGGGCGAAATTCCAAGTACTCGGTGAGAACTTCTCCGACAAGAGAATCCACAATTCCCCGCACCTCAGTATTGCCGAGTTTGGTTTTGGTTTGTCCTTCAAACTCTGGATCTGGCACTTTCACAGAAATTACCCCAGTAAGACCTTCGCGGACGTGTTCGCCACTGAGGTTGGGTTCATTATCTTTGATTTTGTTGCGCTTGCGGGCGATCGCATTCAAGGTGCGAGTCAGAACCGCCTTTAAACCTTCTAAGTGCGTACCACCATCCACCGTGCGAATATTATTGGCAAAGCCTAATACATTGTCTGTATAAGCATCAGTACACCACTGCAACGCAACTTCAACTTGAACATTGTTGCGTTCTCCATGCACGAAGATAACTTCTTCATGCAATGGCTGCTTATCGCTATTCATGTAGGTAATATATTCTTTAATACCACCTTTGTATTCGTAGGTTTCTACCTTAGGTGTATCACTTCTAAGTAGTTCCAGACGGTTATCAGTAAAAGTAATTCTGACGCCAGCATTCAAATATGCCAATTCCCGCAGGCGACTTGCTACAGTAGTGTAATCAAATTCAGTAACAGTCGTGAAGATTTGGGAGTCTGGTTTGAAGGTGACAGAAGTTCCGGTACGATCTTCTTTGTAGGGCTTTGCTGTCAGTTCTGTGACGGGAATACCCCGTTCGTAGCGCTGGATATGAACCTTTTTATCTCGCCAAACTGTCACTTCTATCCACTCAGACAGGGCGTTGACTACGGAAACACCAACCCCGTGCAATCCTCCAGAAACTTTGTAGCCACCGCTACCAAATTTCCCGCCGGCGTGCAGTACGGTTAACACAGTTTCCAATGCTGATTTTCCCGTTTGGGGATGAATATCCGTGGGAATACCCCGACCATCATCTACAACTGTTACAGAACCATCAGCGTTGAGATCCACCTCCACATGGGTGCAGTAACCCGCTAAAGCTTCATCTATCGAGTTGTCCACCACCTCGTAAACTAAATGATGGAGCCCTCGCGGACCTGTGGAACCTATGTACATTCCCGGTCTTTTGCGGACGGGTTCCAGACCTTCCAGAACTTGAATCTGAGCGGCACTGTAACTGCTCGTCATGAAAATTCTCCTGTTACGTGGGGTTAAACTCGCCCAAAGGGGCAAAATATAAAAACACTCCAAAATTCTAACACAAAAGGCTTGATGGCGACTGTAGGGCAATCTGAAGAGAAGTTTATCATGGGGATATACCCAATCACTTATCAATGATTACTATTGAGTGTTGAGTGTTCAGTGAACTATTGACTCATGACTAAATTGATTGTGATTTGTGGCGCAACAGCAACAGGTAAATCGGGATTGGCGTTAGATTTGGCGATGCGCCTGGGTTCAATAATTCTGAGTGCAGATTCTCGTCAAGTTTACCGGGAGTTTGATATTGGCACCGCCAAACCTACAGCATCTGAACAAAAGTTAGTACCGCACTATTTAATAGATATCTGCAACCCCACAGACATCATCACAGTTGCAGATTATCAACAGCAAGCACAAGCATTAATTGCTTCTTGCTCTATTACAAGACAAGGAGACAAGGGAAATGCTTCCCTCACTCCCCCAGGGCTGTTAGTTGGTGGTACTGGTTTATATATACGTTCTATTACACAGGGAATGAAGATTCCTAGAGTTGCAGCACACAAGGAATTGCGATCGCAACTGGAATCACTTGACCAAAGGCAATTGTACGCTATGTTGCAACAAGTTGACTTCATTGCAGCACAAAAGATTCATTCCAACGACTCAGTGCGAACTTTAAGAGCATTGGAGGTATTTTATGTTACTGGTCGCCCAATTTCCGAGCAACAAGGAGAGAATCCGCCGGATTATCCAATTTTGCAAATTGGTTTAGATTGTGATCCTGCTCATCTTGGCGATCGCATTGCACAGCGTACAGAGAAAATGATTGCAGATGGTTTGGTAGCAGAGGTAGAATATCTTTGCCAGAAATATGGTGTTGATTTACCTTTACTTAATACTTTGGGATATCAAGAAATCAAGCAATATTTGGCTGGGGATATTTCTTTAGACAAAGCAAAAGAATTAACTGTTTTACACACGCGGCAATTTGCCAAGCGCCAACGCACCTGGTTTAGAGCATATCCTCAGATTAAGTGGTTTGATGCCGAAAATCCTAATTTATTGGAAGAAGTATGGCATGACGTGCATAAATTCATTGATTTTTCATAAATGCTTTACCTAAATGTGCTAATCTTATCTAAGTAATCTGTTAAAGTACATTAATTCAAATAAAAAATGTCCTCATGCCTCTTATGAGTCATGAGCTATTTTTATTGAATAAGAAAGAACTATTGTCTAACTAAAAGAAAAGGCAAGGTATTGATTTAACCAAAAATATGAACGAGAGAGCCACAATATTATTACTGTTTACTTCTTCAATACTGAATATTTTATTTTTTTTCCTTGGAATTTTATTTGTTATTAAAAAAGGTGGTTTTCGATATTTATCTAAAAAAGTTTCTCATCACAAATCTCAAAAAGAATATTACAACCCATACTATCTCCATAAAAAAAGTCAGTTTGAATTGCTGCCTAAATCGGATTTAGACATTATTTTTTTAGGAGATAGTTTGACTGAAGAAGGTCAATGGTCAGAGTTATTAGAAAACCCTAATATAAAAAATCGTGGGATTGGTGGTGACACAACGGATTTGATATTGAATCGCCTAGACACGATATTAGCGTCGAAACCCAAGAAAATTTTTTTAATGGTGGGTATTAATGATCTGCTTGGTATAGGTAAGGCTGTTAAAACTATAGAACAAATAATACTTGTATACTCTGCTATTTTGACTGAGTTTCAAAACAAACTCCCGAATACAGAAGTATTTATTCAAAGCGTCTTACCAGTGAATAACAAGACAACTCGTTACTGGCAAGATAACAATAATATACTACAGCTAAATTTACATCTAAAAAATTTAGCGAAAGAGTTTTCTTATCAATATATAGACGTTTATTCTCATTTATCCGATTCGGCTCATAAATTAGATATTTGTTATACAGAGGATGGACTGCATTTAAATGGTCGAGGATATTTAAAGTGGAAAAAAGCTGTTGCAAAATATGTGAACGACACTTGTATAAAGGTTTCAGAAACTATTTCTACCGAAGACATTTTCAGATAGTGTCAGGATCAATACCCATAGCTCGTAGTCTTTCTGCTAGTAATTGAGCACGATGTTCCGCTTGAGAAGCACGCTCATCTCCAGTTGGTATAACAACACCATCTTGATAACACCAACGTAACCAAACATCTTCCCTACCTTCAAATTCTCCTTGCCAGAGAGTTAAACCTAACCCAACTTGTTCTAGCCAAGTTTCTGTCGTTTCAAAGTAGCGCCTTCCCCTGAGTTCATAAACCCGTAACACTTGTCCTAATTGATGAGTGGGGTCATATACGATGTAGTAACTCACTCGCATATGTTCATAAATTCCTAGTTTTTTCCCTAGTTCATCACCTTCTTTGTTTGAGACAATTTCAATTGCAACTTCTGGAGGCTTGCCAAAACGCCAAACCATATAACAACGGTTTTGCTTCTCCCACCAATTTTCAGGGACTTGGGCATCTAAGCTGAGGAAAACATCGGGTACTATGGGAGGCTTAAGGTCTGTATAATAAATGCTAACATTGGCTGCGGCTAAAAAAGTTTGATTTTGTAAAGAACTGTAAAGAGAGCTAACTAAGAGACGTTGTTGTTTTTCAGAGGCAAAATTATCCACAGGCGTGTCATCTTCAGTTATTAGCTGGTTGGCATCTGGGACATAGTAATCATCATTATTGATTAAAAATTGCTCAACCATAAGTTTATCCACCACTTAAGAGCGCTATATCTAGGTTAGTTGATTGGAGGCAGAAGGGTGGGTTAACTCTATTTATCAGTGTATACACGATTTTGTACATTATGATTTTGTGTCAAATTTTATATAAAAATTGTATGAATTAGAACAATCAAAAGTGAGCAAAACTATATGCTTGACAGCTTTATACCATTCCAAGAGGGGGACAGATGGGGCTATAAAGACCAAAAAGGGCTAGAGGTCATAAAACCAAAGTTTGATTATGCCCGCAGCTTTTCCCATGGATTAGCAGCAGTCAAGATTAATGATAAGTGGGGTTTTATCAATAAAACAGGAGGTGAGGTTATTCCGTTTTGGTTTGATAAAGCAGATAGTTTTTCAGAAGGGCTGGCACGGGTAAAGGTGGGTGATAAGTGGGGTTACATTGATAAGAACAGGAAGATGGTTATCCCTCACCAGTTTGATTGGGCTGGAAACTTTGCTGAAAAACTAGCACCTGTCCGATTAGGCGAGAAGTCAGGTTACATAGCCAAAACAGGAGAAATAGTTATTGCCCTGCAGTTTGATCGGGCTTATAACTTTTCCCAGGGTTTAGCAATAGTAAAAAATAATACTAAATGGAAGTATATTGATCAGACAGGGCGGGTAGTTAGCGAATCCCAGTTTGATGAAGCAGATAGTTTTTCAGAGGGGCTGGCAAGAGTCAAGATTGGCTGCCAGTGGGGGTACATAGACAAGAAAGGGCAAGTTGTTATCCAACCACAGTTTGATGAAGCAGACAGTTTTTCTGATGGGATGGCACGAGTCAAGCTTGGAGAACAGGAACGCTATATAGATACGACAGGAGATTTTCTCTGGTAAGGCTGTAGATGCAAGTCTTCCTGCTCCCGCTTGCCCATACTTCTTGCAACAAAAGCGAGTCTGGATTTTGAGCCATCCTGAGGGTGAAGAAGGTTATGAACGAGTAGAATTTCTACAAGGGCAACAATTCCAGTCTGTGCAGTTTTCTGGACTAATATTATCTGTCGATACAGTGCTGTTCGCGAGTGGTGGAAGATTGAATTAGGGAGGAACAAATACAGCGACGACAACTTGAGGAACGTGCTGAACGACTAGCTGCCAGATTGCGAGAAATGGGAGTAGACCCAGATAATATATAAATTATTAGCACCTACTGTCGCTGCATCTTTATCGGGAGTTAGCAAATCTCTCCCTAGGACAAAACCACCTATGCTTACCCAAGACAAACAACAACGCAACTGGAAACCCATCATCAAACAATTTGAGGCTGTGGTTGGCAAAAATGGCGTAGTCCAACGCCGCGAAGAACTCATTACATACGAGTGCGATGGTTTAACTAGCTATCGTGAGCGTCCGGCTGTGGTAGTATTGCCAAGAACCACAGAACAAGTTGCAGAGGTAGTGAAGATATGCGATCGCCACTCCATCCCCTTCATCGCACGCGGTTCTGGTACAGGTTTATCTGGTGGGGCGTTGCCAGTCGAAAATTGCGTTTTGATTGTCACTTCATTAATGCGGCAAATACTTAAAGTTGATTTGGAAAATCAGCAAGTTATTGTGCAGCCGGGAGTGATTAATAGCTGGGTAACACAAACTGTGAGTGGTGCTGGGTTTTACTACGCTCCCGATCCTTCCAGCCAAATCATTTGCTCAATTGGCGGTAACGTGGCGGAAAACTCTGGTGGGGTACATTGTTTGAAGTACGGTGTTACAACGAACCACGTTTTGGGATTGAAACTCGTCCTTCCTGATGGTTCAATTGTAGATGTGGGGGGACAAATTCCTGAAATGCCTGGTTATGACTTAACAGGTGTATTTGTAGGTTCTGAAGGGACACTAGGAATTGCCACAGAAATTACCTTGCGAATTCTCAAAAGTGCAGAATCAATTTGTGTGCTTTTAGCAGACTTCACAAGCATTGAAGCAGCAGGTGCAAGTGTTTCTGATATCATCAGTGCCGGAATTATTCCTGGTGGTATGGAAATTATGGATAACCTCAGCATCAACGCTGTAGAAGATGTCGTTTGCACGAATTGTTATCCCCGTGATGCTGCTGCTATCTTATTAGTAGAAATCGACGGTTTAGCTGTAGAAGTTGCGGCAAATAAACAGCGCATTGCGGAAATTTGTAAAAAGAATGGTGCGCGAAACATCACAATTGCCAGTGATCCAGAACAACGCTTAAAAGTGTGGAAAGGACGCAAAGCAGCTTTTGCTGCAGCAGGTCATGTCAGTCCAGATTATTATGTACAAGATGGTGTTATTCCACGCACTCAGTTATCCTACGTACTAGCAGAAATTGAAGCATTAAGCCTGAAATATGGGTATCGCATCGCTAACGTATTTCATGCTGGTGATGGCAATCTTCACCCATTGATTCTGTTTGATAATTCCATTCCTGGTGAATTAGAAAAGGTAGAAGAAGTCGGAGGGGAAATTCTTAAGCTTTGTGTCAAAGTCGGCGGTAGCATTTCTGGAGAACATGGCATCGGTGCAGATAAAAAGTGTTATATGCCGGAAATGTTCACAGAAGCTGATTTACAAACTATGCAATGGGTACGACAAGCATTTAATCCTAAAGGTTTGGCGAATCCAGGTAAGATTTTTCCAACTCCACGCACTTGTGGTGAAGCAGCAAACGCTATGGGTGAGATTGCTAAAAAGTTTGAGGCGGTGGAAAGATTTTAGGGATTTCCAACAAATAAATTACCCGCTAACAGTGGGGTGGGCATCTTGCCCGCCCAGTTAATAGGACGGGCTAGAAGCCCATCCCACAAAAAAAGTTGGATATTTTTTAATTTGGTTAATTTGGAACTCCCTTAGCAAAGCGCAAAGGCGCAAAGTATAGTACCTTTGCGTCTTTGCGCGAAATAATTAAAAATTTTGTCAACAAGTTAAAAGAAAGCTTCTACATTGTGTCGATAAGCGATCAAAGCGTGTCCGCCCCGCTCGTCTTTCAGTGCCGATAAAATAGCATCAGATGCTTCTAATGAAACAATGGTCTTGATTTCAATATTGGTGTTGTAGGCTGCCATATCTCCCAAGCGTCTTCCATGCCCACCCTCACCCTGTACTTGATTAATGGTGTAGCCGCTGACATCATGGCTTTTCAGCAGCTTGACAATACGGTCTTTCAGCACTGTTTCACCAATGATGGTGATCAGGACTGCTGGTTCGACGGGACTAGCTGAGTTTGACATGGAGAACTCCACAGAATAGGTTTTGGCTTTTAAAGCTTAAGTTTTCGTCGCGCAGGTCAATGGCTTTACCAAGAATCTGGTTTAACTTGGATTGCTTTAGAAAAGCCGCAAAGCTGTGTAAACAATAGTCTAGCTGCAAAAATATTACAGAATTTTTAAGGTTTTCTGAAATAACTTAACATTCTGTTACCATTATTTACTGAGTATCTTTGCTTAGTCAAGTAGCAACTGAGTATTTTTGCTTGACTCAGCGATAAGTGCTGCTTAACTTTGCCTGGTTTTCTGTTCCACTGCTGTTAGCGTTATCAGCCTCGATCCCTCATTTTACCCCTACAATGCACAGTAGGGAGTGAATCAATTAGCTTAACAAAGATAGATGACATAGGTGAAAAACATCTATCCGGACATTACGATGCAATTATCAAACTGAATAACCCGAAAGGATTAGGATTTGCAGCGTAATACAGCGTTGCACTTGCAACTGCAACAGACAACTCACTTTGGAGTAAGACAGATGGATATTCAAGTTGCTACCAAGTATTACATTGCCAACAAGCCAGTACAGCATAAAGCTTTAGGTTTAATGCTGATCGTCGATTTGTACCCATCCAGAGTTGGCACTGTGGGTGTGAAACTTCCTAACGGTGTAGTTATGAATTGCGAACTGAAGTTTCTGGATGAACCAGATAAAACAGCTAAAAACCTTTAGGCTTTGGAAGAATCAGGTTTATTCGCACGTTAACTCGTTCCTAGGTTCAGCCTGGGAATGCCTTACTGGGGGCTACGCCTTGCCCTATCAATCAATCTAACTCGACTTGCACTAACCCAGACTACCCCATGTAATTCCTATAGCTAGAATACCGCCAGTGAAGTGGATCATCGATGTAGCTACGCTTAACAGGATTATTATGAATATAATCCAACATCTGTCTAAACATTTCCTCATCTAAAATAACCTGAGGATGGAAACCTTCTTGCCAAAATTGATAATCTTGAGTTTTCTTGTGTTTTACTTTGTAGAATTCAAGCTGATTAAGTATATAATTTGCATTTTATATGCGAACCATTGCGGAAATAAATGACAAAATCAGCCGTAAGCAAGCGGTAGTATTGACCGCTCTTGAATTAAAAGCAAGAGTTGCAGAAGTTGGTGTTACTAAAGTTGCTAAGGAAGTTGATGTCATCACCACTGGCACTTTTGAACCGATGGAATCTAGCGGTGCAATTATTAATTTAGGACATACTGACCCGCCGATAAAAATCCGCCGTTGCTGGTTAGATGGAGTACCCGCATACTCTGGTTTTGGAGCAGTAGATTTGTACTTGGGTGCAAGTTGTGCGGTGGAGGTGATGGACGGGGAAGAAGTCCGGGAACGCGGTGGGGGTCATGTCATTGAAGATTTGATAGCTGGTAAACCCGTACACGTACGATCGCTAGGACAAGTTACAGATTGTTATCCGAGAGCAAGTTTTGAAACGACGATTACTCGTGAGACTATAAACCAGTTTTATTTATTCAATCCCCGCAATCTTTATCAAAATTTTATAGTAGGTGTGAATGGGGGCGATCGCCCACTTTACACATACCTCGGTCCTTTACAACCGCGTTTGAGCAATGCTGTTTACTCTAACCCTGGTGCCATCTCCCCCCTATTCAACGACCCAGATCTGCAGCTTGTTGGAATTGGCACGCGAATTTTCCTAGGCGGCGGTATTGGTTATGTTGCTTGGGAAGGTACGCAGCACTTTCCCTTACAAAAGCGCTTACCCAATCGTACACCTATTGGTCCGGCTGCGACTTTGTCTTTAATTGGTGATGCCAAGCAAATGGATGCTCGTTGGGTGCGTGGGTGTTACTTCAAGAGTTACGGTCCTTCTTTGATGTTGGGAGTGGGTGTACCACTCCCGGTGTTGAACGAAGAAGTCGTTGCAAGATGTGCAGTTCAAGATAAAGATTTGGTAGCCCCGATAGTAGATTTTTCTATTCCCCGGCGCGTCCGTCCTACTTTTGGTTTAGTCAGTTACACCCAACTCAAATCAGGGCGGATCACCATAGAAGGCAGAACTGTGCGCGTTGCACCCCTTGCAAGTGTATTTCTCTCCAAGCAAGTTGCTATGGAGTTGAAACAATGGATTTCATCAGGTGATTTTACCCTAACAGAGCCTGTAGCCCCAATTCCGATGGAGCGGTCTTTTCTTCCGCAAGATCGGTGGACGGAGTTTTAATAAACAAAGAACAGAGAACAGAGAAAAATAAAGATTTTTTTATTCTTCATTCTTCTCTATTCATTCTTTATTGTTCGGGTGGCTTCGGACGCTTGACAGGCTTAGGAACGGGTTTTGTAGATACAGGTTTTGACGCCGCAGAGGAGTCGCCTATTTTCCGCACTGGACGCGGAGTTTCGCCATTGCGTTGTCTTGGGGGAAATGGTTTTCTTCCACTAGGACGACGACCCCCACCGCCCCCTGGTCTTCGTTGTGGTGGTCTGCGCTTTTTGGGTAAATCAGCGATCGCCTCAGCGCTTTCTACAACCAATTCGTCAGCTTCCCGCTTGACTTTCAAGTCCCAAAACTTACTGACTGCTTTGATTTCAAGCTTACCTTTAATTTTCAACTTGAAATACTTTGGTTTGTCATCTTGTTTGCGGGCAGCCTGCTTAATTTTAACCACCAAGTGTTCACCTTCAAAAGATTGATAAACAACCTCCCCACGAACAGAAAAACCACCATCTGGAACTTCTGATGAGGGTACGACGGAACTTGATGAACCATTAGCGGGTGTTTGCAAATCTTCTGTAGCTGAATCTTCATCATCAGCTGTTTGATGTTTAGCTAAGTTTTCTGGCTCCCAAACTCCTACAATTTGTACGTGCAATTTGTCGTTTTCCTGTCGAGT
The DNA here is from genome assembly GCF_036697665.2 of Scytonema sp. PRP1. Lineage (NCBI taxonomy): Bacteria > Bacillati > Cyanobacteriota > Cyanophyceae > Nostocales > Scytonemataceae > Scytonema > Scytonema sp. PRP1. The sequence continues at coordinate 11,711 of NZ_JBAHYJ020000043.1, forward strand.
ACGTGGATAAACGACCCACAGATGTTCTTTTTCCAAGTCCAAATGATTTTTAACTAAACTCATAATCCGACCCAGAAGGACGGCATCGAGTTCTGCGCCATCTGAGGTGAACATTGCACCTTGAGTGAATTGTTCGCTGCTAGCAACGTAACGACCTCGTACTAAGCCAATGGCTCGGTACTGCATTGGTTCACTAGGAGGTGGAATCGGTTGCAGCCGATTTACTAAGTTTTCATCATTGGCAGTCTCATTTGAGATTACAGGCGAATCTTCTGTTTGAGAAGTTGGGTTCGCTGCATTTACATTCGTAGCTGCATCATTGCTGTTTAAAGCTTCTTTAGAGGCAGCTGAGTTGGACGATTCAGGCGACGGCATCAGGTCGGAAGTCATAAAAACTCCTTGCGGCGGAGACACATCCCATTGTGGGATTTTACAAAGGCAGCTGGAAAGAGCGTTTGTGCGGCGCTTGTAAGTATATTTCCTTTCAAGACAACCTATCTCAACGCTCTGTGGGATACTAAAGACGCGAAATTTCGCATACACGCACTAAATCTGTAATTTAGCGCCTTTACACTAGTTTCGGAAGCATAACATAGCTAAAATTCAGACTATTCCTCCTAAAGTCAACACTTGCATAGATTGCGTACATTGCTTTTTGTTATAAAATTCACAATCAATTCACGGGATTCCGCAAAGTTTTTAAAATTTTTAACTTTCATGTTTTCTGTAAACGATAATGTCATTAGAGTTTAAGGACGGTTTTGTGTCTAAACCTCGCAATCGCTGGATAGTCAATGTGATTTTGCTGCTGGCACTTCTTGCTTTTGTCGGAGTTTCAATAGTGCCCCTCATTGGAGCGTTTAATGAAACGCAAAGCTCAACCCAACAGTCCGCAAACGCAAGAACTGGTTCGCCTTCCTCTGATCAAAAATCAAAGCTGGAAGATGCAGCACGGGGTTATGAACAGGTTTTGCAGCGGGAAAGCGAGAACCAAACGGCGCTGCGAGGCTTGCTTGAGACTCGTTTGCAGTTACTCAGCTTAGGTGTCGGTGAGATCAAGAGCGTTATTGAACCTTTAGAAAAGTTAGCAAAGCTGAATCCAGAACAAACAAGATACGCAGTGCTGCTCGCTCAAGCTAAGCAGCAAATTGGCGACAAGGAAGGAGCTGCTCAAGCTTACCGTTCTGTTCTGCAAAGTAAACCTGGCAACCTTGAAGCTTTACAAGGAATGGTTGCTCTCCTGCTGTCTCAAAAACGCCCCGAAGCAGCTGTTGGTTTGCTGCAAGATACTCTCAATACTGCAACCCAAGCAAATAAAAATCAGCCTGGAAGTGTGGATACAGTCGCTGTACAAGTGCTCTTGGGCAACGTACACGCCTCTCAAAAACGCTATGCTCAAGCTCTTACTGTTTATGACGAGGCAATCAAGAACGATCCACAGGATTTTCGTCCCGCTTTAGCCAAGGCGATGCTCTTCAAACAACAGGGCAAAACTGACGAAGCAAAAACTTTGTTTACCAAAGCTGCGGCTTTAGCACCAACCCAGTACAGAGACGAAATTAATAAGCAAGCAAGTGAATCCCCCTCTCCTACTCCAACGCCAACGCCGAATAGCACCGCTAAGTAAAGAATGAAAAACGAAGAAAGAAGAAAAGTTTTTTTCATTCTTCTTTTTTCTTTCTTCTTTCTTCTTTCTTATTTTTACGCTCCCTCGATAGCGGCTACGACACCAAACAAAAGAAACAAAAATCCACCTATGAAGGTGAGTTTGCGCTCAGAAATTCGCCCTGCTAGCATTCTGCCACCAATAACCGCAACGGCAGCACAAATGGCGTGTCCCAAAATTGCACCCGTTGTTACTCCAATAGCGTTATTTCCTGCGGCTAAAGCAATTGTGGCAATTTGTGTGCGATCGCCCCACTCCGCCATAAATGTCAAGACAAAGGCTTCTGTTAAAATTGCTAAAGCATTTTTCTTTTTCGGCAGTTGCATATCTGCCTGTTTCACTGCAGCTTCTGCCTCTTCTACAACTTCCTTATCACAACTAAAAGCAGGCATTCGGCTTGCATCATAAAGCAGCTTTATTCCAAAGCCAAGAAATAAAGCTATCTCAGCATGATGAATATAAACTTTTGGAAGTACAGAAACTGCTTGTCCCAGGGCAACAGAAAGAATTGTCATTGCAGCTAAAGCCGCTGTCACACCTACAAAGACTAACCGCCGGGAGTGATGCATCGCTAAAATCACGGCTATGAAAAATGTTTTATCACCTAGCTCGGAAACCGTAATTAATAACAAACCCGCAGTAAAAGCTGTTAACACTCTCTCAAGCTCCTTCAGGAATTTTTTACCTTGGTGAGCTTGATGTGAGCGATGAGACTCCACCAAGCTCACACTTTTTCATGTGAACTTAGTGAAGGTCTCACTTCCAAGAATTTATCTGCTCTCAACGGTCAGTCTTTGAGTACTTTTGGTATTCTCAAAAATAAGAGCTTTACATTTCTCGTCACCTGAACCAGGCTTATTGCCAGTATGTTGACTCAGGTGTACTGGCTAATATGATTGCCAGCAGCTACTCCCCTTCTTTTCATAAGTGATTATACATCTATCCACAGTTTGAGTAAAGCAGTAGGGATTAGGGATTAGGGATTAGGGATAGTCAACAGTGAACAGTGAACAGTGACCAAAAAACTGGTAACTCGAAACTGCGCTGGTACATGATAACTGATAACTGTCGCCAGTCCTCAATCCCCAGTCCCCAATTCAATACTTCCGTTCTTGTGGCTTAAACATGGTAATCGCCACTGGACGATATTGAAGATCAATTCCTGCGGGCGAATAATAAGCCATTGTGTGCTTCAAGAAGTTGGTATCATCCCGTTCGGGGTAATCTTCGCGGAAGTGAGCACCGCGACTTTCCTGACGATTTAAGGCGGATTCTAGAATCATCCGCCCCACTACCATCAGGCTCCGCAATTCCAAAGCTTCCACAATTTCTGTATTCCAGCAACTCCCTTTGTCGTCTAAATATATTTGCGAGTATTTCTGTTGTAAATCTTGTATTCTATGTAGACCTTCACGCATGATTTCTTCTGTGCGGAACACGCCGCAGTACTGAGTCATATCATCTTGGAAGGCTTGGCGGACTTCGTTAATGCGGAGCTTTCCAGGCTGTTCTAGCAGAACCTGAATTTGTTGCTGAGCCTCGGTGATGTAGCGTTGCTCATCCAGATTTGGTAACTTGCGTTTTTGCACATATTGTGCTATTGCAGATCCGGTTCTTCGTCCATAAACCACACATTCCAACAAAGAATTACTACCGAGGCGATTTGCGCCATGTACGGAAACACAAGCAGTTTCTCCAGCGGCAAAGAAGCCATCAACCAGACCATCACCACTACTGCGGACTTGACCGTCGGTATTCACTGGGATACCACCCATGCAATAGTGGATGGTAGGGCGTACTGGCATAGGTTGAGTCACTGCGTCAACACCCACTAAGCGATGTGCTTCCTCCCAACAGAAGGGGACGCGGCTCATAATTTTTTCTTTACCCATATGCCGCAGGTCGAGATAAACAAACGAACCACCAGCACTACCATCGGAATGAACACCGCGACCGGCACGAATTTCGTAGGCGATCGCCCGTGAAGTAATATCACGCGGAGCAAGTTCCATGCGGCTGGGAGCGTATCTTGCCATAAAGCGTTCTCCCTCACTGTTAATCAAATAAGCCCCTTCTCCGCGCACTGCTTCTGAAATCAGCACCCCTACCGGATACAGTCCTGTGGGATGAAATTGCACAAATTCCATGTCTTCTAACGGCAACCCAGCCAAAGCAGTCATTGCGAGACCATCACCAGTGGAAGCATAATCATTAGACGTGGTGTTGTAAACACGACCATAGCCACCAGTCGCAAACATGATAGCCTTAGCGCGCACCACTTCAATATGCCCATCCTCGATGCGGTACATCACCAGACCTTTCGCCTGACCTTCTTCCAGAATCAGGCGCATCACGTACCACTCTTGATAAATTTGCACACCATATCGCCGCAAATTATTCACCAATTCGTGTAAAATGGCGTGACCAGTCTTATCAGCGGCGTAGCAAGTACGATTGTGAGAATGTCCGCCAAAAGCACGTTGAGCAATGCGACCATCGCTTAGACGGGAGAACAAAACGCCCATGTGTTCTAAGTCAATCACCACATCTGGCGCTTCACGCGTAAGAATTTCCACTGCATCTTGATCCGCCAAATAATCGGAACCCTTCACAGTGTCGAAAGCATGAGCTTCCCAAGTGTCACTAGAATCAACATTTTTCAGAGATGCAGCCATCCCACCTTGCGCCGCAACCGAGTGGGAACGAATCGGGTGCGTTTTGGCAACCACAGCCACATTCAAACTGGGGTCAGTGCGGGCAATTTCTACTGCAGCGCGACACCCAGCCAACCCACCCCCGACAATGATCACATCATGTTCAAGCTAACTTCGCCCCGACTATAAAAAAGTTATGCCTTTGTCTGTGTAAAGACGCGATAGATTCTATCTCTAAAAAAAAATTCCCCGCCAACAGACAGGGATGTTGTTTCAATTGTGGATTTTGGAGTAGGGAGTTGTTAGTTGTACAGACGAGAGGTGGCGCGTCTCTACATTTGTTAGTTATTAGTTATTTTTTAGCACTAACTATTAACCACTAACCAATAACCCGTCCTGTATCTAAATCCATTCAGCTAGTCGCTTGTACAGGTTGTTGCTGAGAAATATTACCAGGCATTGGTTCCATTTTTGTCCCTGCTTCTACGGGGGACACCTCAATGTGATTTAGCAAGGTGGTTACGAAGGCAAAAAGCAAGAAAGGCAACGATAGTAGAACTACAAGTCCGACAGTGGCTAAAGCATAAACCGGTCGTCTAGCACCCATCAGCGCCAAAGCAGACGCCAAACTGATCGTAATGGTAATCAACCAAATAATGATTTGACCGTAGATATCCCCGAAGGTAAGGGTACAGACAAACCGATACTTTTGAATGTTATTCGTCATAATTTGCCTCTAGCATCTCCTTAGGTTCTACCTTAGAACCATGTTTGGATTTCCGACGATTTTTAAATATTTTTGAAACAATTGTAATATCACTTCACAATTGTCTACCATTTGTTCTCTAGAAACCTGGCAATTTTACTTATAATACATCAATTATTAAATATAGCAATCCGCGCAGGATTTATAAAAAATCTTAAGTATTGTAGCGTGGGCAGTGCTTAGCAAAATCCGGATGTAGTCGGCAAAATACGGTAAGCACTGCCCACCTTACGTGTCGTTCAAAAATCTGCGGAGGAGTCCTATAGTTATACAATTATTAAATAGTTATAATAGAACGAAGACTCATCAAATGAATAATATTATTTTAATTATGAATGAAGGCAATTATTTAAAAATTGCCACAGGTTGCCATAAATAGAGTTACACCTTACACAGACACGGTTTGAATGAAAATTATCTAATTGTCTGGTTGGTGATGCCCTTGCGAGTTGCGCTCGGTGCGATTGGCTTTGCCACTGCCCCTTGGGCGATCGCTCACTTCTAGCTGTTTAATTTTCATCCGCAAATCAAAATCCTCACTACTAACAATTGTTTCTAAGTTAGCGATTCTTTGCTCTAACAGTTCTACTTTCTGCTCAGGCAAAGAGTTCCTTTTTGATTTTTTGTCATCAGAACGCCACACAGCAGCTGTACCCACTGCTGCGCCTGTCAGAGTCGCTAAAGGTAGAATTGGACCACTTTTCGTCACCGCTGAAAGCGGAATACAAATTGCTAGCATTCCCACAGCAATACCCCAAATTCTTGAGGTAGCAGCAACTCGTACATCTTGATGTTCTTCCAGGTCTTTTTTGAATCTTTTACCCA
>NZ_JBAHYJ020000075.1:0-17544 GCF_036697665.2 Scytonema sp. PRP1
TGGGGTGAGGTTACGACATTGCATGGGAAATTGAACAGCTACCGCGTTCCAAATACGATACTCTGCCGTTTCCAGTTGCTTTTTGGTACGAACCCGATTGTTTTACCATCTTAGATCACTGGGAGCAAATTCTTTGGCTAGCCGCCAGTAACTTTGCTCGATTGGATGAGTTGGAGAACAAGCTGCAACGACAACATCACCAGGAAAAAATCTTTCCCTCATCCCCCTCCTCATCCCCCATTCCCTCATCCCCCCATCTCCCCATTTCTGGACTTCTCAAGAGGGAGTATGAAGCGCTTGTAAAGCGTGCCAAATACATTCAAGCTGGAGACATCTTTCAGGCGAATCTTTCACTACGGTTTGAAGCACAGACTGCTGCTTCTGGTTGGGGAAATTTATGGTGCTTTGCAGCAGATAAATCCTTCTCCTTTTGCAAGCTATTGGCAAACCCCTTGGGGAGAGGTTATGAGCTGTTCTCCAGAAAGGTTGGTGCAATTACAAAGATGTCCAGACGGGAAATTGCACGTCTCGACAAGACCGATTGCTGGGACGCGATCGCGTGGGATCACTCCAAACAGCGATCAAGAACTAGCACAAGATTTGCTCAGCAGTACCAAAGAACGCGCTGAACATATTATGTTAGTTGACCTAGAACGCAACGATTTAGGGCGAGTGTGCGAATGGGGAAGTGTTGCTGTTGACGAATTGCTAACAATTGAGCGTTACAGCCACGTTATGCACCTTGTCAGCAACATCAAAGGTAGCTTAAAATCTGATTGCAACGCCGTTGACTTGATTCGCGCCATGTTCCCTGGTGGCACGATCACAGGTTGCCCTAAAGTCCGCTGCATGGAAATTATTGAAGAACTAGAACCGATGCGGCGTAGTTTGTTCTATGGTTCCTGCGGTTATTTAGATTGGCGGGGTAACTTAGACTTAAATATCTTGATCCGCACCCTGCTATTATCTCCCTCTACTGGAGGAGACAGGGGGGATAAGGTAGACTTGGAGACAAGGAAGACAATAAGGAATTCTCCTGTGTTTCCCCATCTCACGACTCCCCACACCCGTACGGGCGCAACGCCTTGTCCTACAACCCCCACTTCCTACTCTCTACTTAACACCGTTTGGGGACAGGTTGGAGCAGGTATTGTTGCAGATAGCGATCCCGAGAGAGAATGGTATGAGTCTTTGCACAAAGCGCAAGCACAACTTAAGGCACTGACAATGGTTATGACTCAACAGTGCATCAGTCCTGAATCCTGAGTTTGTAGTTCAGAGCTATTAACTGATGACTCTTGGTTTAGGGCTTTTTAGGATTTTCAGTCAAGATTTTGGCGAAATGTGTCCATGATCGTCAAAATTTTTCTATTCAACTGCAAAAATATTTATACTCATCCCTCGATATTAAATGAACTCAGACAACTCGGAAACTTACATAAATCATCCAACTTGGGGTTTGCTCTATAGGATTTGTATGGTAGATGAGAACCAAGAGTTGTTCACAACACTGTATGCTCAACGCTTATTCTTTTTAGTAGCAAGTGACGTTAAAGGTATGAAGTTCCAGCCTATTGGACGTACTGAGGCTAGAATGATGCTGGAAAATCGCTTGCGTAATCTGCGCCGTACAGGACAATCTCAGGAGTACGATCAGCTTCAGAGTGTTTTCCAACGCACCTTCCAATGAGCAGTTCGATTCACGAACGTATTATCGCCCTTCGTTCCTCCCTACCAGATTCAGTCCGGTTAATTGCTGTTACCAAGCAAGTATCCCCTGAAGCCATGCGCTGTGCTTATGCTGCAGGAATTCGGGATTTTGGTGAGAGTCGCATCCAAGAAGCAGCTAGCAAACAGGCTCAGTTGCAAGACTTATCAGATTTGACTTGGCACTTTATTGGACATTTGCAAAGCAATAAAGCCAAAAAAGTCATCGAACAATTCCAATGGATTCACTCTGTAGATAATTTGAAGCTCGCTCAACGCTTAAACCAATTGGCGCAACAGTTACAAGTGAGTCCTCAGGTTTGTCTGCAAGTCAAAATCCTCAGCGATCCTAACAAGTCGGGTTGGAGCATATCACAACTCTTAGCTGACTTAAGCGCCCTAAATGAATGTAAAAATTTACAAATTCAGGGTTTGATGACAATCCCACCTTTGGGACTGAATGATTCAGAGACTCTAAATGTGTTCAATGGCACCCATGAACTCGCAAAAGAGATCCAAGAACAAAACTGGTCTCACATTCAAATGCAACACCTTTCAATGGGAATGTCAGGGGATTACAAACTGGCAGTGCAAGCGGGTGCAACAATGGTGAGATTAGGAACTATCTTGTTTGGAGAGCGTTTACTCCTTTAGCTAGGCAAACAGAGAAGTTTAGGAGTTCAAATGTCATATAAATGACATTTCTTACTGAAATTTTGAACTTCTAAACTCCTTATAAAATTTTGTAGAGAAAAAATTAAGAACATACTGGTTCAATCGGTCACAAAGGATATAGTATTGACAAAAGTAAAAGTAAACAGAATATTGGGGGAAAGCACTTCCCCAAGCCCAGTGGTTAAGATATAATCTTGACTCATTGTTGCATAGAAAACATATACAGGTCTTACCAGGAGCGTTTGTTCAAACAAAAACCTGTAGGACATAGTACAAATAGCCAAAAAATTGCTGAATCGTCTTGTCTTTGCAGGGGTAAAAATTAATTGGATTAGTTTTTGCCATATTGGTTAAAGTGATTGGGACTAGGAGCGTAAACCATGAACAATATTTTTTCTAAACTGAGAGACTTCGTAGGTCTAAATGAGCAAGTAGAATACGAATATTATGAAGAAGAACCTGATACAGAAAATTACCAAAATGTGTATCAGGAACAAAATGCTCAAGGGGCACAGCAAGAAGCTGCTGCTCAAAATCGACGGTGGCGTGAACCCATGAATACAATGGGAGATGTAAGTGCAGCGGGATCAAAGCCGATGAGTAATGTTATTGGTATGCCAGGAGCAATAAATGGAATCTCAGAAGTATTGGTGCTAGAACCACGCACCTTTGAAGAAATGCCCCAAGCCATTCAAGCGTTGCGAGAGCGCAAGTCAGTAGTATTAAATTTGACAATAATGGATCCGGATCAAGCACAACGTGCCGTAGATTTTGTAGCGGGTGGCACTTACGCACTTGATGGACACCAAGAACGCATCGGCGAAAGCATATTTTTGTTTACACCAAGCTGCGTGCAAGTTAGCACTCAGTCAGGAGTTCTTCATGAAGTACCTCAACCTACAGTGCGTCCTACACGTTCCACAGGACCAAACCCAGCCTGGGGAAATGATGGTAACAGGATGGCACAATAAATATAAATTAGTGATAAGTCAAGAGTCAAGAGTCTAAAGTCCAAAGACATTGACTCTTGACTTTTGAATTTTGAACGCCAGTCGCCGTGACAGTTAGAAACCCCTATGGCTAACGCAACGCCTTACGGCGAACGGGTATGCGCAAAGCGCACGCAATCATGCGTTCGCCAGTTGCCGTGAGAGCGGGAAACCCTCCAAAGGGCACTGTCTCGTCTTGAGTTATGACTTATGAGTAATGACTACTAAATTTGGCTTGATTGGTGGCGGGGTAATGGGAGAAGCGCTCTTATCCCGCCTTATAGCTCGAAAAATTTACCAACCATCAGAAGTCCTAGTTAGTGAACCGCAAACCTCACGACAAAGTTTTCTGGAAGACGAATACGGAGTTGGGATCACAGCGGATAATCGTGTGGTTTTTACGCCAACAACAGAAGTCGTGTTTTTGGCAGTGAAACCTCAGGTATTTAGTGCGATCGCCCAAGAATTGGCAGATGTCATCGCTGGCGATTCAAAACCTCTGATAATATCCATATTAGCAGGTGTGACTTTGAGTCAGTTAGAGGCGACTTTTGGACACTTACCAGTGATTCGGGCAATGCCTAACACACCAGCAACTGTAGGGGCGGGGATAACTGCGATATCTCCAGGTGCTTATACCAAACCAAGTCACCACGAAACTGCAAAGCAACTTTTTTCAGCGGTGGGAGAAGTAGTGGAAGTTTCAGAAAGCTTAATGGATGCGGTGACAGGATTATCAGGATCAGGTCCCGCTTACGTAGCACTGCTTGTGGAAGCGCTTGCTGATGGAGGAGTCGCAGCAGGGTTACCTAGGGCGATCGCCAATCAACTCGCCTTGCAAACTGTACTAGGAACAGCAAAGCTTTTACATGAAACCAAATTACACCCAGCAGAACTTAAAGATCGCGTCACCAGTCCAGGCGGTACGACAATTGCTGGGATTGCTCAACTAGAAAGAGCAGGGTTTCGCTCAGCTTTAATAGAAGCAGTCAAAGCAGCAACAGCGCGCTCCCAAGAATTGGGAAAGTGAGAAATTGGTGACTAGCGACTAGGGATTAGGTGTTTAATGAATGCTGAAATTTTTTGATGCGTAATGATTATTACCGAATCCCAAATGCCGAATCGCTAATAACTAATAACTAATAACTAAGTTGACAAAAGAGTCGTTAATATAGTAATCAGTTTTGGTTGCAAATGTGATTGAGTGAATTACCCTGCGCTGTCTCCAGAACTTGACCCAAGTTCTGTATTTCCTTTTCAACTGGATCAGTTCCAGAAAGATGCGATCGCTTCGCTGAATGCTGGAAGTTCCGTAGTGGTGTGTGCGCCCACCGGGTCGGGCAAAACATTAGTGGGGGAATACGCCATATATCGCGCCCTGTCGCGAAGAAAGAGAGTATTTTACACCACTCCCCTAAAGGCGCTCTCCAATCAGAAACTACGTGACTTTCGCGAAAAATTTGGCTTTGACCATGTTGGACTGTTAACTGGAGATGCCTCCATTAACCGAGATGCACCGATTCTGGTGATGACCACAGAAATTTTCCGTAATATGCTCTATGGCACACCGATAGGGCAAATCGGCATTTCATTAGTAGATGTTGACGCGGTGGTGCTAGATGAGTGCCATTACATGAACGACCGTCAACGGGGAACAGTTTGGGAAGAATCGATCATCTATTGTCCCCGTGAAATTCAACTTGTCGCCCTCTCAGCAACTGTTGCCAATAGTGGTGAACTCACCGACTGGTTAAATCAAGTTCACGGTCCTACCGACCTCATATACTCCGATCATCGCCCAGTGCCTTTGGAGTTTCATTTTGGCAATGTCAAAGGGTTATTTCCTCTGCTCAATGATGACAAAACCCAAATCAACCACCGTCTGTTGAAAAAGAGGAAAAAAGGAGATAAAGAAAAAAGCAAAGCTCATGTAAAAGCCGAGGCTCCCAGTATAATTCAGGTTTTGAGCCAGCTACAAGAACGGGATATGCTGCCAGCTATTTACTTCATCTTCAGCCGCCGGGGATGTGATAAATCCGTGGCGGATGTTGGTGATTTTCGGTTGGTGAATAACGAAGAAGCGCAGCAGTTGCGTCGGCAAATTGATGACTTTTTAACCCGCAATCCTGAAGCAGGACGTTCTGGACAGATTGCACCCTTGTACCGGGGAATAGCAGCACACCACGCCGGGATTTTACCTGCGTGGAAAGTGCTGGTCGAAGAACTCTTTCAGCAAGGGTTAATTAAAGTCGTGTTTGCCACCGAAACTCTAGCAGCTGGAATTAATATGCCAGCGCGGACAACGGTCATTTCCACCCTTTCCAAGCGTACCGATACCGGGCATCGCCTGTTGAATGCTTCGGAATTCCTGCAAATGGCGGGAAGGGCTGGTCGTAGGGGGATGGATGAACGGGGTCATGTGGTAACGCTGCAAACACCTTTTGAAGGAGCGAAAGAAGCGGCGTATTTGGCAACATCCAAAGCAGACCCTCTAGTCAGCCAGTTTACGCCAAGTTACGGCATGGTGCTAAACTTACTGCAAACCCATACGTTGGAACAAGCCAGGGAACTGATAGAACGCAGCTTTGGACAGTACTTGGCAACGTTGCACTTAAGACCGCAGTTCGAGTATGTAGCCCACTTGCAAACACAACTCGCCCAACTTCAAGCGCAAATCGCTGCTATTGACGAAGGCGAATTGGCTGTTTATGAGAAATTGCGGCAACGCCTGCGAGTCGAACGCCAGCTATTGAAAACACTGCAAGAGCAAGCACAGGATGCCCGACAAGAGGAATTGGGCATGATGTTAGACTTTGCAGTGTCGGGAACGCTTTTGAGCCTCAAGAGTAAAAACTTCACAATGCCTGCACCCATAACAGCGGTGTTAGTGGGGAAAACGCCAGCTTCTGCTCAAACTTGTTACCTGGTATGCTTAGGGCGAGATAACCGGTGGTATGTCACGACAGCCGCTGATGTCATGGATTTGTATGCAGAACTGCCGCGAATTGACCTGCCAGAGCACCTGGTAGCACCACCAGAGATACCTTTAAAACGGGGACAGTCGCTTCCTGGTAACGAGGAAACAGCAGCAATCGCCCAACAAATTCCCGATCCCACGGAAGCTGCATATATGGCTCCAGAAGTCGCAGAACAACTCAGTCGCGTTGTTGCTGTGCAAGAGCAATTAGAAGCTCACCCCCTGCATCAATCAGGCAATGCTAGCAATATTTTCAAACGCAGAACACAGGTTGCTGAACTTGAAGCCGAAATTCAACAGATGCAGGCACAAGTAGAGCAACAGTCGCAGCGCAATTGGGAAGAGTTTCTCAATTTAATTGAAATTTTGCAGTACTTTGAATGTCTAGATAACCTAGTTCCCACGCGGCTAGGGCAAATTGCTGCAGCGATTCGGGGAGAAAATGAATTGTGGTTGGGGTTAGCATTTGCCAGTGGAGAATTGGATAATTTAGATCCACATCATTTAGCAGCGGCGATCGCGGCTTTGGTGACAGAAACTCCACGTCCAGATAGCATGGTTCGCTTTGATCTGAGTGAGGAAGTGCTAGAAGGTTTGTCACGATTGCGGGGAATTCGCCGTAAGATGTTTCAGTTACAACGTCGTTATAATGTGGCTTTACCGATATGGTTAGAGTTTGAGTTAATAGCCTTAGTAGAACAGTGGGCGCTGGGTATGGAGTGGGTAGAACTTTGCGAAAATACCAGTTTGGATGAAGGTGATGTGGTGCGAATATTACGTCGAACCTTAGATTTACTGTCGCAAATTCCGCACGTACCGCATTTATCAAACTCCTTGCAGCGTAATGCCCATCGCGCTATGCAGCTGATTGATAGGTTCCCAGTCAATGAAGTGGTGGAATAAGTAAGGAGTTAGGAATTGGGAGTTTTCAGTCCTGAATCCTAAGTCCTAAAGACTGAACTTTTAGTTAAAAGTTAGTTAAAAGTTGCAATCATCGCGGCAAGGGAAAAACCTTAGTACACCAAGGTTCCAGTGCCGCGCAGTTCGCGTAAAGAGTTTATACAAGCTGGACAGTCGCAGCCAAACTTGGCGATCGCAGCATCACTTTCTTCTTCAGTAAATTCTACCGAAGCAATATTCTTAGCAGACTGCCCTGTGGTAACGGTTGATGCAGGTGTAGAAGGAGATTGTTGCTTTCTCTCTGAATCTCGGACGCACACTAACTTGTTGACAGCGTGAGGACTAACTATACAGGTTTGACCATTTTTGTGGATTAATCCCTGGGTAGGAGCAGCATGTGCGGGATGAATGGCTGCCAAAGTAGACATCAGCGATACAAAAATAGAGGAACTAGACAGCAAGTTAAGTATAAGTTTTCTGTTCATGGGTTTCCTTCGTGTCCTTAGCAAATTTTCCTGACCGCTAAGATAATCTAATTCACTGTTACAGGTCAAGAGACTTTTTATCAGGAATGCTAACAATTCTTCTTATTTTTTCAACCCAATAAACCTTTCCTTAGATAGCACAAAGCAAGCTAAATTTTCTTTCTACAATTTTGTCAAATTAAAGTTAATAAAAATGAGAATAATAACCATAAAGATTTGCTCATCTTGAGCGCCACTAGAGCCATGAAATAAGCTGTTGGACTTGTGTGCCAACTTTCAAACAATAAAGTAGACAACAAAGCGAGTCTTGGAACGCTAGGGGTTCCCAAGCAGCCCACGAATGAATTGGGGAGACAGTGCTTCGGAATTCACCTTCGTGCATCCAAACGGCAGTCCGCTTCAAACCCCTATCCAGCCAGTGTAAATTCATGCAGCAATTCTGACTCCTCTGGTTCTGATACCAAGTTGCGTTCATATATCTTACCCAAGTCTTGGCTTGTCTCCCTTCCCCCTTCAACAATTGATATCTTTGAACAAGAGTAATCAGAATTCTCTAACAAAATAAACCAATAACATCCAACAGCCAGTCTAGTTGACTCTTTGACCAAAATAGAGTGAGTCTATGATGCGCCGCATTCACCCTTAGCAACATTACTAAGGCAAACAAAACTAACATATCACTAACACTTAATAAGTGTATAACTATACTATTTCAAGTTCTTATAAAAGTTATACTAGTTTTTAGGTTCTACCTGGGAATTACTTAGAAGTGGCTTTGCCACTTCTTTTTTAAAACCTAAGGAAAAGATATAGCGGTTCGGGAGTTGAGTGCAAGACATCAAGAAATAAGAAGCACTCATGGGACACTCATGGGACACAGATAAATCATTAGTTTATCTACAAAAATGAAGTATAAAATACTTTATACTATCTTCTTGCTGCTTTCTTTTGTGCCTTGATGGCTTTGGTCTAAAAAGAAATCACCACAGATCAAGTCCAATTAAAGCCAAATCGCCTAGTGTAAGACCAACTTTTCACCCCAAAGGTTGTTCAATCTGACAAAATTGTTCAGTTTGCATGAAAGAAAAGTAAAGCTTGAAAACTAGTTCGTAGTAAGCGCTAAGCGCGTTCGCCCTTAACGGGCGCGCAGGCTAGACAGCGCTTACTACATACCGTTCAGCTGAGATCACGGCGAAGCCTTTAATTATTTACACCGACCTATTTAAAGAGTGTAGAGATGTGAGAGGTAGTTCAAACTAGCTACGCCCTCAACCCCAGGAATAAATCGCGGGCTTGCGGGCTTCGATAGTCGGTTAATCTACCCCAGCTGCAATTTCCACTGCTGAAAAGGACGCTTCTTGAGGCTTGAAGGCTATGATATTCTGCATCAGTTGCACAACAGACAGACTGCGCGGTTCTTGCACAAATACCAAGGGTAACAGAGCAAGCAATCGTAAAATAGCTGAAAGAGCAAATAATCCTGTTAAGCCAGCAATAATATCTAACCCAGCTATGTAGCCGCCAGCTGCTGAACCTAAACCACCGCACGTTCCAGCAACAGCTGCGGCGATCGCATAATATTGAGAAGGACGACTTGCTGATGCTATGGACATTTGAATATTAGTGATGGACAAGTCAATCGCTGCCCCAAAACCTCCACACAGTAAGTGTATGAGCGGTAGCCACACCCATACAGAAACTGAATCAGACCCAACAAACAGCCAGAATAAAGGTGTGAGCGCTATCACAATGCCGACTAACAACAGCAAGGGACGATTACCAATCCTGTCAGCTAACCTTCCCCAGAACACTAGCATGACTAAGTTCGCTCCAGCTACCAAACTGGTATAGAGTGTGACTGTGCCCAAATCCAAAGCCAAATCTTTCATCATGTAAAGATTGAAAAATGGTGCGCTCAGATTGATCGCAAACATCCACAATCCCAAATAAAGCAGAAACTTTAAGAAATTGATGTCTTGAAAAATATTAAGTTTTTCAGGTTGGTTACGAGTTGTTTTCTGTTGTTGGGGCTTTGCTTTGCTATGTTCGATTATTTGTGGATTGACATCCGTCATCCAAAACTGGCACGCCAAACTCAACAGCCCAATGACAACTCCTAATAATAACAGCACACCGTAACCTTGGATTGAGCCACCGGGCCAAGCTGAGATGGCAAAACCGAGAAGTGGCACACAAACAAGATTAGTCAAACTCGCGGCACTATTGCGAATTCCAAAATACCGACCTCGTAAGCGTTGGGGAACCAAAGCAGCCATCCAGCTAAACCAGGCACAACTTCCTAAAGCTCCTAAGATATTGGTAATTAGGATAATTCCCAATGTCCAAGTGACAAGTTCGTGTGAAGCAGTATTAGACCACCCCAACCACCCAATGCCCCCGACTAAAATCAGCCACAGTAGTCTCGAAGGTGCAAAAATTGCTAAAATGTACCAATGGCGACTTTTCATGCTATCGGCAATATACGCTCCCAGTGGTTGCAGAAAATTTACCAGCATGGGAATTGACGACAGCAAACCAATTTCGACTGGGGTGGCACCTAGCTGGAGTAAAAAGTTAATCAGCAATACTCCGCCAGTGATATTGGAAAAAATAGTCGCTAACACACCATCAATAGTAGATGCCTTCAGGCTTGTCCTTGTGGCTTGCTTAGAAATTTTGGGCGGTGCGTCAGTCTTGATGATTGGTGCAGATGCAGCCTGGGGTTCTAGTACTTCTAAAACTGGGGAAGATAAGATGTTCACTATAGTTAGATTAAGGTATTAAGTTGGACAAGCAAGTACTGAAAGACCAGTGTTAG
Organism: Scytonema sp. PRP1; assembly: GCF_036697665.2. Classification (NCBI taxonomy): domain Bacteria; kingdom Bacillati; phylum Cyanobacteriota; class Cyanophyceae; order Nostocales; family Scytonemataceae; genus Scytonema; species Scytonema sp. PRP1. Next base: position 10,552 of record NZ_JBAHYJ020000075.1, read on the forward strand.
TGGTCGTAACCTGAGAATAATCTGGCTCTTAAGATTTACATAAGAGTCAGCGGAATGATAGATTTATCAATCTCTGGAAACAAAATAAAAGATAAAATTCCATCCAATAATAAGATGCAGACCGTAGCTATTTACGGCTACTTAAGCTATGAGAAGTCTGGAGCTACGAAGACGCAACAGCCAAAAGTATGTTGTTTACTCAGTAGATGCAGCCTTATGACTTCATGCAGCGTTGCTGAAGTATTGGCTGAAAAACCTACAGGATACCAAACTATGTTTTCCCTCTGGTGCTTGCTTCAAACAGGATTAGATGGAATTGTCAAAAAATTTTAATTGATGCCTTTTGCATCATTTTTCTGATAACTGCACTCTTGTACTCCTATCCCACTAGAAGAATACCTAATTTTTTAACGTTCGCCTAGCGTGCGCCCTTGGCGCATACCGCCAAAAACGCTTTAGACGCGCAGCATAATGGCGCAGGCTAGAACGCCAACGAGGAGTAAAGAAGAATAAACAGGTAATCTTATAGTGGCAAGGTAGTAGGACACATAAGTAAGGGTTTATTTTCCATTAAATGAAAAAGTAGTTACCCTAAATGAGTGGCGAAGAGAAGGAATCAGTAAGTGTTACGAATGTGTACAACTACTTTTCATTTCTATTTAAAAATTTAATTTTTATTTCTTTATTTATAATAATAGTGCAATTTGAGGAATGACAAACAACAATATTTTCTATGGTAAAACTAAAAATGACCTGTCGATGGCTATAGGTTAGGTGCGGTGATCTCAGCAAACTGATCGCCCCCCTGTTTGAGGGCTGATGTGAGTTCTATGAGATAGCTGCTTTCCAAGCAATGGCAGATCATACCAGAGTAGGTTAGCGAGTCCTGATTCGACGTTGACTTGCAGTTGCAAGAACAAGCAGTAGTCAACTTCTAGCTACCTCGTTTTTGCATTTCCTGCTGTCGCATAGGCATAGCATCGATTTGCTCAAAAATGGCTTTGGCTTGGACAGGAGTCGTTTGACGACGCTTGACGCCGCCGTCTTTACCAACCAAAATGACGCGGAAATCTTGAGCGCCAACTTGAAGGCGATCCCGCAGCTTAGCAGCTGAAGAAGGATCTATTTGCTGTGACTTTGCATAACTGTTTCCATCTGTCAAGACTTCAACGAGAATCAAATCTCGCTCAACAAAAGCTGATTTGTGTCCTTGGAATTTTTGCATCTGCTGTTGATAACCAGGGTTGTTGCTGGAGGGAGCAAAGACTAGCAACACTCGGTTTTTCCATTTTTGCGAACTCAGGTTAAATGAGGGCATCATAGCAGTATGATTGGGTGCAGCTTGGGCATACGTAGATGTACTTGCTGGCAGTAGGATAAAAAATGCCAGTAAGGGGAGAGTAATCAGTGCTGACTTATTCACAATCGAACTCTTCCTAACGCTGAGGGGTGAAAAATGACTTCATATCTACAAGTCCCCTTTTAAGGTATCATCAATTCTTCAGAATCTTCCTCTATCGATCATAAAACAAGGGCAAAGAAAACCTTTGAGATTAAAAAAGGTTAAAATCTAGGTGTTTATTTGGGGTGCAATGAACATATATTTGCTGAACTTTGCAAACCTATCATGCGAATTTTATTCGTCTCTATTCACTTTCCTAGTGATTTAAGCACTTGTACCCAAGGTGTATACAAACGGATGTCACTGTTTATTGATGCCATCAAAGAGATTGGTGAAATAGACATGTTGTTTTTTGTGCCACCGGAAACACAAGTTTCTCCAGACGCGATCGCCCAAACAGAACGTAACTTTTCTCAACACTGGCAAACAAAGATTAACCTATTTCTTTGCCCCAAAGAGGAACAGAACTCACTCCCCAATTGGCGACAGCAGTGGGACGGCATTTTCAACTTTTTCAAACAGTCAGACTTTTTCATATCGCCGCAGCAGATGCAAGCACTTGAGAAATGTTTGAGCCGAAAACCAGATGCGGTATTTGTGCATCGACTGTCATCAATGAGTGCTTTCATGCAGGTACAGCAACCTCTACCACCTGTTTTTCTTGATTTGGATGATATTGAACATATCAGTTTTATGCGCCAAATTCGGCAGCCACCCACTGGGCTAGCAACGCAGCTGTATTACTTGCAAGTACCTGCGCGTTTTTGGGGTGAGATGCAAGCGATTCGTAAGGCGCGTTGCTCGTTTGTTTGTTCAAGCGGCGATCGCCGCTATCTGACAAAACGCTTAGGATTGCCTAATGTTGTGACTGTACCCAACGCAATTGCGATTCCAGAACAACAACCGATTGCACAAGAACCCACTTTGCTGTTAATAGGAGGCTACAACTATTTTCCCAACATGAACGCCGCCAACTTTCTCATCGAACGAGTGTGGACTGAGATCTATAAAGCCATACCGGATGCTCGGTTAATCATTGCAGGACCTTATCCGCAAAATATTCGCAGCTACAACAAAAAAGTTCCAGGTGTTGAGTTTCCTGGATTTGTGGATGATATAGATGCGCTTTATCAGAACTCTCGTGTGGTGTGCTGTCCGATCTTTTCCGGAGGAGGAACGCGAGTCAAAATGATTGAAGCCGCTGCTTATGGCAAACCAATTGTCGCAACGAGCATCGGCGCAGAAGGATTGGAAATGAAGGATGGACAGGAATTTTTGATGCGCGATCGTCCGAAAGCTTTTGCCCAAGCATGCTTGGAACTGTTGCGCAATGATGATTTGTGCAAGCGCTTGGGTGATGCTGCTCGTGCAGCGGCGATCCGCCATTACGATCGCATCAATATTGTGCAACAAATTAAGCAGCAGATCCAGTCTCAACTATAGGGGTTCTGGGCTGTATGCACCACAAGGTAGGGGCACAGCCATGCGTGTCAACTTAAGATGAAAGTCAGTAAGTGACCATGCTTTGAGAGATTGCCTTGTTCCCAGTCAGAGGCTTAGAATACCATTGGAAGGCTCTGCCTTGCTTAGTACAAAATTGCATAAGTTCGTAACTCTTTTAAACGCGGAGGAACGCGGAGGAACGCGCAGCGAAAAGTTCTGCAGGAGGGTTTCCCTCCGTAGGAAACTTTTCAAGACAAAGGGACGCAGAGTCTGGCCAAATTTAATCCGCTACGAATTAATGAAACACTGTACTTAGTTGCGGTAGAGCCGCTTCAAGGGCATTTCCTGCTTAGACCTGGAAATGAGATTTTAGAAGGGTTTTGGCTTAAGTTTTCTAACCCCACAATTAAATTTTGTTACTGTTTATGGACAAAACAAAGTATCGCGGGTGTCGCGCCCTGTCGTTGGGTTAGTACCTTTGGCTACCTTGCACAATTTATCTTGCTCATCCCTACGCAGCAGCACATCAGTAAAATCTGCTCCGTCAATAATCGCACCATCAAATTTGGCGTTAGCAGCGAAAGCGCCCTCCAACACCGCATTTGTCAAATTTGCTTTGATGAGACGAGCCGAGTCTAAAGTCGCATTTGTGAGATTAGCCCCCTCAAGATCTGCTGATTCCAGATTTGCAGCAAAGAAGCTGACACCGCTTAAATTAGCGTTGCTGAAGTTGCTGCTGCGGAGATTAGCATGAGAAAAGCTAGAGTCTGTTAAATCACGTCCTGAGAAACCAGCTTCTATCAAACTTTCTTTGTTGTAGTCAAGTGCTAAAGCTTCTGGCGCAAAACCTGCAAAACCTAGAGATACAGTGATGCAAATCACAACACAAAGCAATAAATTGAGTATGCTTACGCACATCTGATACCTTAACTTACTCATCGTACTTTTTGCTAATGGCACATCCTCCATATCATTATCCCGATATAGGTATCGCAGGAGAAGACCTGGTAGCCCAATGGTTACAATCGAATGGTTGGGTGATTTTGCACCGTCGATGGCGTTACCGACAAGGAGAAATCGACATCATTGCCGAATACGATGGGGAAGCAGGAGAAGACAAAGGCACAAGCAGACAAAAAGACTTGGGAAAAGCTTCCTCATCTCCCGTTTTGGCATTTGTCGAAGTCAAAACTCGTACCCAAGGAAATTGGGATGCAGGAGGAAGAAACGCCCTCACAAAACAGAAGCAAACAAAACTGTGGCATACAGCCCTGATGTTTTTAGCTAAATATCCTGAGAAGGCAGACTACCCTTGCCGATTTGATGTCGCTATTGTATGCTATCAACCGTCACAAGAGTTACTTGGGGTGACAATTGCCCAAGAAGCCATAGTCACTTCATCAGTGGGCGGACACTCATTGGTGTTACAGGAATACATTAGGGCGGCTTTTGATACTTAAATCAATAAAAAATTCGCTGTTCACTCCTCTGTAGAGCTTCTACTAGCGATTCAAGTCCATATTCATGTGATTTAGAGCCAACGGTAAACAGTAATCGGTAAAGGAGAAAATACCTCAATTACCAATTACTGCTTACCATAATCTTTAACATAGCAGGGGTTAAAACTTGAAGGAATCACGCCAGCGTTTCTGGACAATAGCCCAATCCCCTGACGAACTGTTGCCGGAAGGCCTCTATTTCCTCTTTTTCCGGTTTACCATGAGAGACAATCGCGACTTGGTAGCGACGCATAACGTCAACTGGACACTGTCCCGCTTCCAAACTCCAAAGTGCCATTTGGACTCGCATCGGCGGCTCGTAGCTAATTCCTAATTCACTTAAGAAAGCCCGAATATTGCCGTCCTCTTGAGGCGAGAGGTGACGCTTTAGTTTGACCCTAACCACCCAACCATCAATCTGATGAATTACGGTGAGGAACGAAACAGGTATTTGGGGTTTAGCGTGCAAAAATTCAACAACCCTCAGAGTTAGACTGGCATTTGCCAGGTAATACAAGTATTCCATCTTGGTGCTTGGGATCAAAGCCAATCGTACATCCTTATTATTCGTATACAGACCCCTGTACCCGCTAGGGTAAAAGCCCCCGTTTTTAGATGGGGAGGTTTACCCAATTTTTATAAAGGTGTTTGCGTGTTATTTTCCAGCATCCAGATCAAAGCCACAGAAACTCATTGAGCGTTGATCCCCGATAGTTCTCTATCAAGAGCAGCTAAAACCTCGTTATTTGATAAAGTTCATATATCAATGCAGCAACAACGAACAAAAAGCAATTTAAACACAAAATCTAGCCATAAGAAGGAAGACGTGGAATTAGAGAGTTGTATATCTGGGTATGACTATGAATTACCTCAAGAACTCATTGCCCAAAATCCAGTAGTTCCTAGAGATAGTTCCAAACTTTTGCTAGTAAATTCTCCTAGTACAGGTACAAACACGGCACCCCTACACCATATTTTCCGAGATTTGCCAGAGCTTCTGTATCCAGGAGATTTACTGGTAATGAATAATACAAAAGTTCTTCCGGCGCGGCTGTATGGTTGTAAATCCACTGGCGCGGAGATAGAGGTGCTGCTGTTAGAGGAGCAAAAGCATAATTGTTGGTTAGCCCTAGTCAAGCCAGGGAAACGTTTTAAAGCGGGAGCAAAGATTATTTTTGAAGCAAGGGGAGTAGGAGAAAATAAGGGAGGAACATCCTCCTCATCTTCCCCACCTTTGCTGACTGCTACAGTTCTAGAAACAGACGAGGCGACTGGTGGGCGTCTGTTGCAATTTGATTTGCCAGATGGGATGTCCTTAGTGCAATTGTTGGATGTATTTGGAGAAGTCCCTCTACCGCCTTACATCACTGCGTCTGATGCCCAAAACGAACAGTATCAGACGGTTTATGCGAAAACTCCAGGAGCCGTCGCAGCTCCCACAGCAGGGCTTCACTTTACAACAGAATTACTAGAGCGGTTGCGCGATCGCGGAATTCATCAAGCTTTTGTGACATTACACGTTGGCGTGGGGACATTTCGCCCTGTGGAAGTGGAGGACATAAAAACTCACAAAATGCATGAAGAATGGATTGAAGTGCCTTCATCAACGGTAGAGCAAATTCGCGCCACTCAGGCATCTGGTGGTCGGATTATTGCTGTGGGTACAACAGTAGTAAGAGCATTAGAAGGAGCCGCCGCCAAAGGCGAGTTGCAACCATTTTGTGGCAAAACCAACTTGTTTATTTACCCAGGCTACCAATGGCGCGTCGTAGAGGGCTTGATTACCAATTTTCACCTACCGCGTTCTAGTTTGCTCATGTTGGTGAGTGCTTTAATTGGTCGGCAACGTTTGTTAAATATATATCAGGAAGCGATCGCATCTCGATACCGCTTTTATTCCTTTGGCGATGCAATGTTAATTTTGCCAGAAGCACGAAACAAGTGACATCCTCCCCCACCAAATCAAAGATTATGGTGGGGGCTTCCCCAAGTCACCTTGAGGATTTCCTGGTTTTTCCATTACGGGATTTCGACACTTGCCTAAACTGATTTTCACCAGTCCCCGGTAGTTCGTCTGCACAGGCAGTTTCCGTTCCGCCGAGTCCCGGCGTACTAATGAGGGCTATGCCTCGATTTCTAATGTTTTGACCTGCGGCGATATCTCTATCTGTTGTATATCCACAATGAGGGCAACAATGGATTCTGACGCTAAGATCTTTTTTTACTTCACCACTACATTCGGGGCATTGCTGAGAAGTACCCCTCGCATCGACTTCACTGAAAAACTTCCCACGCTTCCAGCACACATACTTGACGATGGCTCTAAACTGACCGAACGCAGCATCAAGCATATGTTTTCCAAACATTCCTTTGGCACTGGTGCGGTAATCTAGGTCTTCCATGAAAACCATATCTCCAGCGTCACAAAGGGCATGGGCTTGCTTGTAGTGAAAGTCTTTCCTTGTATTGTCAATTTGATGATGAAGTCGAGCAACTTTAAGACGCTGTTTCTCGTAGTTTTTAGACCGTTGTTGTTTCCTACCCAGTCTGCGTTGCAGCAATTTCAGCTCGCTTTGCAACTGTTTAAAAAACTTCGGCGGCTTTACGAGTACACCATCACTGGTTGCCAAAAACTTTTCTAGCCCAATA
>NZ_JBAHYJ020000065.1:0-17141 GCF_036697665.2 Scytonema sp. PRP1
GAGGAATTCTTCAATATCGCCGTTAAACAAGTTATAAATTGAACTAGCAACTATCTTCAATGCTTTCGGGTTGTTACCATAGCGCTCGCATAATTCTTGCTTTTGCTCCTCACTCCCTACTAGTCCTTTTGACGCAAGCAAGGCAAAAGCAGCTTGTTGCGAACCACCCAACCTCAAAGAACGCACCGATAGCTCAGTTCCCTCACTGGCGGCAATTTCGGCAGGCTTTTCACGACTGGTTAAAATCAAACAGCTTTGATGAGCAGTTTCTCCAACGAGGCGGAGTAACTCACCATATCCCTCGTAACGGGGACGATAATGCCCAGCATGACCGGCATCCAAAACTGATTCCATCTTGTCTAAGATTAATAAACACCGAGAACTACGCAGATAATGCATGAGTCGCCCAATATCACCTTTGGTTTCCTGTTGATTTGACAAAAAACACACCAAATCAGCTATGAGAGTATCAACGGGTGGAGCTTGGAACAGCGATCGCCAAATGACATAATCAAACTCATGCTGGACTTGTTGAGCAAACTTAACTGCAACACTCGTTTTCCCAATTCCGCCTATCCCCAACACAGCAACTGAGCGACAGCGCTCTATCAACACCCACTTTTGTAACTGCGCTAGTTCTTCGCTGCGACCGTTGAAGCCTGAAACGTCTACTGCTTCCCCCCAGTCAACTGTTTGAGCTCCACTCGGTCGGGTATAATCATTTTTGTCTAACTTTAATCCGAAAGCTCGGAAGCAGTATTCTAGCGAAAGCTTGTCTACCCCTTCTACGCGGGCGATGATTCGAGAGATGGTATGCAACGATAGATTAGTGCGTGAGCTAAGTTCTTCTAAAGTGTAGCGGCTACCATCATTGTCTTGAAACTCAAAGGAGCGTTTCACTTTCTGAAACTTGTCCCAACCAGTAGCAGAAAGGATAACGCCACGCTTGCGGGTTGTTTTTGTAATACACATACACCTACCTCAATAATTGTTCACACAACGAGTTATTAAAGAGAGCAACACGCTCCTGGTGGGTTGAATGGTAAAGTTTCATTCAACAATATCGTGCGGCATCCTCACCACATTCATTAGCAAGATAGGATAGAGCTTTGAAGCGAAGACTAACTATTTGCTCGTAAACAGGGTTGAGCTTGCACAGTGGTGGAATGCGAAATAAGGTGTAGTTACAAAGTTTAATTTCTCGCTCAAAAGGACAACGAGCGGGGATTATCTTGCACAATAACTGTGCCATCTTGGGCTCGTCAAACTCTATGGCATCAAACCACTGGTTGACCAGTTTTTGTAGACTCACAAGTTTCATCATCACGATCGCTCCTTGTAATCCAGTTGATTAATATTTAAGTTTTTGAGTTCATTTAAATGCTGTAGCTTTGCGTTACCTTGGAGGCTTGATTTATAGAGTAGAGCGATCGCTATACTAAAAACATCAACTTCTAGCGCAAATTGCTTTCCAAGTTTGGAAAGCCACATTTCAAGATTTGGCAATTATGCACTTTAACGACAAGAACGCCCCAGCACAACTTCCCCATTCGATAATTGATAGATACCATCAGGTTCGACAATAGCTGCGTGCAATTGATTGGAATTGTTGCTCTGTTGTATCCCAATCGGCAAATCACTGGTTGATGGAACTAACTCATAAGTTGGAAACCCAGAGTTAACTAACTCATCAGGTAAAGTGGGTAAGCTACCAGAACCTGTGATGATGAATCTACTCTTTTGGCTGTTGCGGGCAATGCAGCTATTAGCAATCAGTGTGTTGGTATCCACCAATGCTGAAGGCAATTCTACTAATCCACTAGTGGGGGTAAAATTCTCAACGTTAATTCGCACAGTACCATTTAACGCAGAATTTCCTCCAGTGGCGGTGATGCTACTTAAGGCAGTACTTTGTGGACGGAACTGAAAGCCAAAAATACTATTCGTATTGATAGTCACATTCCCACCACGAAGATTTACAGAATTGGCACGAATGTTGCTATTTTCGTTGGGGACAGCAACGAGGAAGGGAGTATTAATATTGATGTTGCCGCCATTACCAGTACCGCTTGCCGAGGCAGTAATTTCACTGTTACGGCGCATGAGCAGCAAATCTCTCATCTGGAGTTGAATGTTGCCCCCTTCACCGGATGCGGTAGCGGCTGTAATCGCACCTCCACCGTCTAGAATGATAGATTTCGCATTAACCTGAAGAGTTCCGGCATTGCCTAGCCCTTGATTACTGACTTCAATGTTTGCACCATTGGTAACGCTCAATCGCCCAGTATTAATAGTCACATCTCCAGAAAAACCACTAGATACTGGCAGCAGTTGATAAGCCTGTTGCAATTGGTTACTGATAATTGGAGCAGATGCACGTATACTACTAGGTAATCCAAAGCCTAACCTTCTACCACTGATATCAACAGATTCTCTAGCATTAATGATTGCACTACCTGCGTTACCAGTTGCGACGGTGGAAGAATTCACAGATCCTCCATCTTGAAGCACGAGCCGTGCTGTATTGATGGTGATTTTCCCACCATTGCCAGCACCCAAAGTTGCAGCCGATACATTACTAGATTGGACAGTGTTTCTCACTCCCAGGACTTCTACAGAGTCAAGAGCATTGACTGTTAACTCTCCTCCGTCACCGTCTCCTAATGTTGAAACTGCTACAGATCCTCCGTCACGAACCGTTAATCGCTTGGTTGACAACCTGAGGTCTCCCGAGTTCCCAGAACTTAGCGCTGCAGTAGCGATGTTACTGGTTCGGAACAAATCAAACGGCGAAAATCCTAGTACTTGCACCCAATCAGAAGCATCCACAGTTACATTTCCTGCTTGACCGATGTCAAAGGAACGGGCGTTGACTGCTGCCCCACCCTGAACAATTAACTCCCGTGTGGAAATGGCGATATCTGCTCCTGTTCCACTTCCTACAGTTTGAGTATCCAAACCACTACGAAGCCTGCCATCTAAACTCGTTGCACTCATCGATAGAGATTGGGCAGCATTCACGTTAATGCTTCCCCACTCTGCGAGCCTTGGTTTTGAATCAACATGAGTGAGGCATCACTCAGCGATACCTGATTTCCTTGCACCTGAATCGAACCGCTTCCACTAGCATCGGCTAATGCCTGCTGAGATAAACGAATATCTCCAAAACTTTGTACACCTTGATAGTTGAGAGCAAAGCCTTGGGGAATGAAACTTAGTCCAACCTGTTGCCCATCGCCTACACTGCCTAACTCAATCCGTCCTTGCTCTGCTGTCAGCGTGCCTCCCTGTATGTCTACATCACCCCCAACTAATGCCAAGCTTTGTCGTGGTAGCACCCGCAAACCAGTTAAGGCACTGCCTCTAATCGTTGGTGAACGTGCTGGCTCCCGAACAGATAAGTTGTATCCTGTACCTTGCACTGCAATACTTGCGGGATTTTGCCCAAATTGCAAGCCAATAGGAACACTGATTGTCAACAGCGGTTCAGTTTGGGGATTGGTGGCGCTAAACTTAAAGCCATCGGCAAAGTTGATGCTATTTGCTGTACTGGCTAAAAATGAGCCGCCGATGTTTAACCGGGCATTGGCACCAAAAATAATCCCATTGGGATTAAGCAAAAATAGGTTCGCTCTCGCGTTGGCTTGAATTAACCCATCAATATTAGATATTGACCCACCCGTGACTCGCGATACTATATTCTGGATATTCGCTGCATTATTGAAATAGACTTCGCCGCCTGTGGGTACAGAAAACTGGCTGAAACTGTGGAAAAGATTGCTGCCACGGATTGCACCCCCATCAATTTGGAAATTGCGATCGCCCAATACTTGCGTTCGCTCTTTTATTGGCAATGTTTCATCGGGTACAACCTGAGCGATTGCAACTTTGGCAACACCCAGTAAGTTAGACAAAATTAAGCCACTTGTTGCCAATAGCCACTTGCCAAGACAGTTTCTAGCAATCATGGAGGTTGCTTCCCAAGGCACAGGTATTCTATTGAACTGTAATACAAAAGGGGGCTGTCGGTGCGGCAAATATTTTCATAAGTTCTCCAACTAAAGATAGATTTTTCAGCAGCAAATGAATTTCTGATTAACCCGTTGCTTTCCAAGTTTGAAAAGTTACATTTTAAACTTTGGCAGTTTTTCACTTTAACGACAAGAACGCCCTAACACAACTTCCCCATTCGATAATTGATAGATACCATCAGGTTCGACAATAGCTGCGTGGGATTGATTGGAATTGTTGCTCTGTTGTATCCCAATCGGTAAATCACTGGTTGATGGAACTAACTCATAAGTTGGAAACCCAGAGTTAGCCAACTCATCAGGTAAAGTGGGTAAGCTACCAGAACCTGTGATAATGAATCTGCTCTTTTGGCTATTGCGGGCAATGCAGCTATTGGCAATCAGTGCATTGATATCCACCAATACTGAAGGCAATTTGACTAATCCACTAGTAGGGATAATATTCTCAACGTTAATTCGTACAGTGCCATTTAACGCAGAATTTCCTCCAGTGGCGGTGATGTTACTTAAGAGAGTACCTTGTGGGCGGAATTGAAAGCCAAAAATCCCGTTTGTATTGATAGTCACATTCCCACCACGAGCATTTACAGAATTGGCGCTAATGTTGCTATTTTCGTTGGGGACAGCAACGAGGAAGGGAGTATTAATATTGATGTTGCCACCATTGCCAGTACCGCTTGCCGAGGCAGTAATTTCACTGTTACGGCGTATGAGTAGTAAATCCCTGACTTGGAGTTGAATGTTGCCCCCTTCACCGGATGCGGTGGCGGCTGTAATCGCACCTCCACTGTCTAGAACGACAGATTTGGCATTAATTTGAAGATTTCCAGCATCCCCAGTCCCTTGATTACTGACTTCGATGCCTGCACCATTCGTAACACTCAAACTGCTAGTATTAATAGTTACATTTCCAGAAGCTCCACGCACAGCCTCTGGCGTTCCCAATAGAGTCACAATGCCAGATGCACCCACCAAACTTAAATAGGAAAATTCTCCATCAACACTAGGAGTGGAAATTCTCTGCTGTACTCCACCCCTGACATCTACGGACTCAGTGGCATTGATAATTAGACTGCCAGCACTACCTGCCGCCTCAATAGTGGACGTAGAAACTGAGCCACCATTCTCAGCCACCAATCTTGGTGTGTTAATGATTACTTTTCCTGCATTTCCATCACCTGTAGTGATCGCAGCCACACTACTGACAGTAATACCCTCTGGCAAAACAGCTGCTCCAATCACTTCTGTAGATTCCCTTGCATTGATCGTAACATCTCCTCCCCTCCCTGTGCTTTTCGGCAACACTTGGGTTCCTATCCCCCCTCCATTTAGAATTGTTAACTGCCCTGTAGACAAGGTGATATCTCCCCCATCTCCAGAACCAGAAGTAGTGGCAGCAATGACGCTATTATTTATGGGGTTAGGGGGTGAAAACGCAATTACTTGCACCTTAGAGTCAGCATTCACTGTTATGTTACCCGTCTTACCAGAACCATAGGAGCTAGCAATGATGACTGCTCCCTGTTGAAGAACAAGCTGTTGAGCAGTAATCGCTATATCTGCTCCATGCCCATTTCCAATCGTTTCGCTATTCAAGCCTCCATTCAAGCTGTCAGTGGAATTGTGTCCGCTCAGATTCACAGAATAGGCAGCATTAACGCTAATGCTCCCTCCTTGTTGCTGCCCTTGGTTTTGGATCAAAATGATTGAACCATCATTGAGCGATACTTGATTCCCGTGCACCTGAACTGAACCACCGGCACTGGCATCTGCCAACGCTTGTTGCAAAAGGCGAATATTGCCAAAGCTTTGGATCCTGGGATAGGAAAGCGCAAAGCCTTCCGACAGGGGATTGAGCCAAACTTGCCCATTACGGACACTCCCCAACTCAATCCGTCCTTGCTCTGCAGTCAGTGTACCACCCTGAATCTCTACATCACCTCCAACCAATGCCAAAGTTTCTCCTGCTGGGACTGTAATCCCGTTGAGCTATTACCTCTGGTAAACGGTGATGATATGGGATATGCTTTCGATAAATCGTATCCATTCCCTTGCACTGTAATTTTTCCAGGATTAGCTCCCACCTGTAAGCCAATAGGAACAGTGACTGTTAACAAGGGTGTGCTTTGAGGGTTGGTAGCGCTAAACTCAAAGTTGTCGGCAAAGTTGATGCTGTTAGCAGTACTGCCGACAAACGAACCGCCAACCTTCAATCGGGCATTTGGACCAAAGATAATTCCATTAGGATTAAGCAAAAATAAGTTCGCCGTTCCGTTTGCTCGAATTAACCCATCAATATTAGAAATTGACCCACCTGTTACACGGCTGAAAATATTCTGGATATTGGCTGCATTATTAAAATAGACTTCGCCGCCTGTAGGTACAGAAAACTGGCTGAAACTGTGGAAAAGATTGCTGCCACGAGTTGCACCCCCATCAATTTGGAAATTGCGATCGCCTAATACTTGCGTTCGCTCTTTTGTTGGCAATGTTTCATCGGGTACAACTTGAGCGATTGCAACTTGCGCAACACCAAGCAAGTTAGACAAAATTAAGCCACTTGTTGCTAATAGCCAGTTGCCAAGACAGTTTCTAGCAATCATAAAGGTTGCTTCCCAAGGCAGAGTCTTCTCTTGAACTGTAATACAAAAGCACACTATCGCAGCGGAGAAATATTTTCAAAACTTCTCCAACCAAAGATAGATTTTTCAGCAGCAAATGAATTTCTTAACTATTGTGATTGTATTCCCAATTTGGCGTTGGAGGTCTGCATGGGCTTACGCCGTTGCTTGAAAACTACCTGCCTGCTGAACCTTTTATTTCTCAGTAGCCTCACCGTCTGCTTGTGCTTAGGTCAGGGAAACCTGACATTTAGGCAAGTACAACTGGGTGAAGTCGTCATTGCTCAAGCGACTGACTGGAAACAACTGATGCAGCAAGGGTTAAAGCGCTATACAACCGGAGACTTTCAGGGTGCAATTTCCTCTTGGGAAGCGGCTTTAAGCAGCAATTCTAAAGAGCAATCTGAAGATAAGGTGACAGTTTTAAAGTATCTAGTGCGAGCTTATCAACAAGTCGGTCAGGTGGATCGAGCGATCGCCACTCTCAATCAACTTATAGTCTACTATCAAAAAGTTGGCGCGAGTCTTCAGCTAGGAAGAATGCTCACAGAACTTGCTCAAGTATACAGTAGTTTGGGACAGCAGCGCAAAGCGATCGCTCTGTTGTGTGGCGAAAATAAGCTAGACCCAAACTGTACTAAAGAAACTGCTTTGAACATCGCCCGCAACCATTCAGACACTCTTGGAGAAGTCACCGCATTGGGTAGCTTGGGCAACGCTCATCGTCTGCAAGGTGATTACGAGCAAGCTATTAACTATTTTGAAAAAGCCTTGACAATAGCAAATAAAAATGAATATAATCCATACATTATCTCTGCATTGAACGGCTTAGGAAATACCTACACCAACTTCGCTAAAGGTGACTATCGGCGACTCCAGTTTGCCAAACAGGCAGCCGATCAATTGGCGGTTGAAAAATTTACTCGCAATGCTCGTTATTGGGATAGCAAAGCCATTACCTACTTTGAGGAGAGCGTTGCCCTTGCGCGTAGACACAACAATCCGGCAAATGAACTGCGATCGCTCCTCAACCTATTCATACCCTATCATCGCAGTCGCACAGACGTATCTGTAGGCAGTACTCTACAGCAAGCATTGAGTGTCTTAAAGCGCATACCAGATTCCCGCGATAAAGCTTATGCAGCAATTCGGCTTGCTAGTTTATATCAACTACTTGGCTTACCTCCTGCAACTTATGATACTGAATCAGCAAGTCGCTGCTTAAGTTCCGAAGTGCCTTTTGAAACAGTAGAGCTACTCAATCAAGCAGTTGCGATCGCTCAACGCCTGAAAGACGAACAATCTGCATCCTTTGCACTCGGTCGTTTGGGACACGTGTATGAATGCCGCCAAGACAATGCTCTTGCGTTGAAGCTGACACAACAAGCACAATTGGTTGCAGGAATGCAGGAGAGCCGCTATCTGTGGGATTGGCAAGCAGGGCGAATTTTACAGGCGCTTTCAAGGACTAAAGAGGCGATCGCATTCTACGAAAGTTCAGTTAAGACTTTAAAAGAAATTCGAGGAGATTTAGCGATCACTCGGCGAGATTTTCAGTTTGACTTTCGCGATACTGTTGAACCTGTCTATCGCGAATTAACTGAATTATACCTGGAGCAAGCCCGGGGAGATGGGGAAATGCGGGGATGGGGTGATAAAAACAATCTAAAATTCATTGAGTCTGCCCTAGAAACTATTGATAGTTTGCGTTTGGCAGAGCTGCAAAATTATCTTGGGGATGATTGTTCCGTGCAAGCGATCGCTAAACCCGTCACGCTGATCGATGAAAAAACAGCTGTCATCAGCACCATAATTCTCAAAAACAAAGTTGCTGTCATCCTAACTCTGCGTAATAAAAATAGAAGCTTTCAGTCACAAATTTACTGGGTACCTGCTAAAAGTCAGGACGTGATTACAACGGTAAATGACCTACGTCTTAAGCTCGAAAAGCGCTCAGACTTAGCAAATACTTATCAAGAAAAAGCACAGCAAGTTTACAACTGGCTGATCCGCCCCTTCGCCAAACAGTTGCAACAAGCACAGATTGAAACTTTGGTCTTCATTCAGGATGGAATTCTCCGCAGTATTCCAATGGCAGCACTTTATGATGGCAAGCAATTTTTGGTTGAGCAGTATGCCATTGCCAGTACAGTTAGTCTCACCTTAGTTGATCCCGCTCAACTTAACAGAAAATCCCTGCGAGTTTTAGGTTTTGGTTTGACTAAACCTTCCGTAGTTGACGGTCCAATCTTTTTTGAACCATTAAACTATGTTAAAGAAGAAATTGATAGCATCATAACTATCCTTCCTGGCAGTAAAGGATTAATGGATGATGCCTTCACCCCTGAACGCTTGAAACAAGAGCTAACACAAAATGCTTTTGGGATTATTCATTTAGCAACTCACGGGAAATTTGGCATCGATTCGCGAGACACTTTTTTGGTAACTGGCAAGCGAATAGGGGACAAGGAGACAAATCAATTCAAAATTCAAAATGGACTCCATCCCGCTACGCTAACAAAATTCAAAATTAAGAGTCTTTTTTTTGAATTATCCCAAGAGGAGACAAGGGGACAAGCGAAGTGGGAATTAACTCAGAACTCAAGAAACGAAGTTAAGAAATATAATGAAAAGTTGACTATGAATCAGCTTTATCAAATTATTCGAGAGGTTCATCAAGGCAAATCGCTGGAGTTACTGACACTTACAGCTTGCGAGACAGCAGTAGGTAGCGATCGCGATGCTTTGGGTATTGCCGGGATTTCCCTGCAAGCAGGGGCACGTAGCGTTGTCGCCTCTCTCTGGCAGGTAGATGATGAGTCTACCGCTCAACTGATTACCCAATTTTATCAGGAGCTACGACAGAGAATGAGTCGAGCCAAGGCACTGCAATCGGCTCAAAAAAATTGGCTGCAACAACATCCAGGCGATCGCAAGCATCCTGGTTATTGGGCAGCGCTGATTTTGCTGGGGAATTGGTTATAGTATATTTACAGCAACAGCGAAGGTGGTTAGGACACTGGAGTTTAGACTAGTTAGGAGTGCGAAACTGCTGAACAAACTAGATAGAAAACTTGTCAATAATCAATAGTTGGCACATAGAAGTATTGATTATTAATAAAGCTAATTTTGACTATTTTGCCCGCTATTTTTGATAGCGTAATCTTTCATTACACTCAATTTTAGTTGAGTGTAATAATTTCAAATAAAAACATGAGAATTTATTTGATTTTTGAGCGTCAATCGACTAATAATAGTTAAATTATGAGCGATAATTCCCCAACCAACCCAACGACAAAATCCCAACTCTCCCTGATATAAACAACGTTGTAAGCCAAAATATCGTTTCAAAAAACTGATACGTCCTTCTACTCCATTATGCCAACGACGAGCTTTTTTAAAATTTCTTTTTCTTTCATGCTTGCGTAAGTGCTTCAACGCTAACATTCGTAATATAACTTCAACCGGATTTGATTTTCTTCCGGTTTTAGTAGTATTCTGATAACGCTTTGATAAATCAGACTCAATTAATCGAAACAGATGTTCATCTGAAAGTACTTTATCTATTATATAAATTGAATCATCCATCTCTTCTACTAACTGAATCAGAATACTAAACTCTTTATCAAATTCATATTTTTTACGTAACATCGATTTTTAAGTGAGCGTGCAAAGAAAGTACTACTCAAAAACATACTTAAAAACGATGAACTATTTTAATTTGCTCAAAAATAGTTCAAAAAAATTTATCTTTCATTGAGATTCAGTCATCATTTTTATCTCTCTTACTTGATTACAAAAAAATCGCGCTCGTCAATTTTTTTTCTGGCGATTGCCTTCGGCAGCGCCCCTTGGGCAATCGCCGGAGGCCGACCGGAGGTTTATCGCCTACAACGCAATTCCCGGATGCGATCGCGTTCCGTAGACGATCGCATCCGGAATTGTCCTGGGGTCATTTTAGTTCAAGCGTACTATAAAAACTCTACTCAAGTTTTGGGTGGGTGCGCTTATATTTGATGTACATCAATCGCCGTAATGGTTTGCAGTTTCGCACCGCGAACTAGTCTAAACTCCAGTCATTCACTTCATCGGCTTTTCTCACAAGCAAGAAAAAATCATTAACATAACCTTAACAGGCTTATCTTGCCTGGTTATAACTGACAATTACGTAGAAACTAAATATAGTTACAGCAGTATAGATGAGTAAAGCTCAATCAAATCAAAAAAACCTATGTATTGAAATTGGTTGGCGTTATTATGCAAGTTACAACAAAAGCTTTAACTAGAATTTTAAGTCCCTCTTCTCAAAAACTAAATACGGATTTCAAATCTTCGCAATCTTCAGAAATACAAGAATTTTGTCAAATTCAGATTGAACATCTGCTCTCTAAATTTCCTATTCAGTGGTGTCGAATTATTTATTTTGATCCATTGTTAGAAAGTCATCAAACAATTACCCATTGCGTTCAAGATGGCCTTTTTTGTAGAAAGCTTTTAATTTATTTGAATTTAGAAGAATGGTTGGTAGACTTTTATCCTGCCTTTACTGTAAATGAAGTTAACTTATCCCATCTTACATCATCAATTTGTTACATCTGCCCGATAGGGTATAGAAACCAAAAAGCTGAATATATTTTGATATTGGCTCACGAACCTCTCTCCCCAATTTTACAGCAGGATGTTAAGCAGTCTGCAATGTTACTCAGCAAACATTTGGACATTTATGCCGAATGTCGGCAGCAAAAAGCTGAAATTCAACTTCTCGAACATATACTTCAGCGTGCTGGTCATCAGTTACGTCATCCTTTGGCGATGATTAGTCTTTATGCAGAAAATCTCTACTTGGGATTACCTAGCGGTTCTTCCCAAGAACAAGCAGCAATTATTCGTGAAAGCATACAAGATTTAGATACAAATTTAACTGAACTTATTTATTGCGGTCAGAAGGAAAGATTAAGAGTTGCTCTTCATGACTTAAGAAGTTTAGTGATTGAAAGTATTCGGGGATTAAAGCCTTTAATTAAGCAGAAGAAATTGCAAATTTCTTATCCTGATAGTTCTACTTTTCTGGCAATTGACTCTTTGCAAATGAAGCAAGTTTTTGACAACTTACTTAGCAATGCGGTTCACTTTAGCCCTGTATCTGGAACTATTAACTGTAATTGGCAAATTTTTCAAGACGAGATACTCATTTGGATTTCTGATCAAGGAGTAGGACTATCTTCAGACGACATTAAAAAAATCTTTACTCCTTTTTATTCTCGTCGTCCAGGAGGTACTGGACTTGGTTTAACTATTGCTAAAAAAATTGTTCTTGACCATCATGGAAACCTTTGGGCGCAAAATTCACCACTAGGGGGAGCACAATTTTTTATAAGCTTACCTCGATCTACAGCTTTTTAGGAGGGTTTTGATATGATGACCAATGAAAAGCTTTCAGTTCTTCTTGTAGATGACGATCAAGGCTTTCGTCAGGGATTGCACACTCTCCTTAATTTTTATAGTAATAGCGGACAATTACCGTTAGAAGTGGTGGCAGAAGCTGCATCTACAGAACAAGCAGTAAGCCTTGCTACTCAAAAACAACCAGATCTCATCCTTCTCGATTTAGAATTAATTGCGGGTGATGGAATTACAACTCTTCTTCGCCTAAAAGAAACATCTTTTGTTGGGAAAGTTTTAATCTTGTCAGCTCACCAAGAAGATGATTTCATCTTTCAAGCCATGCAAGCAGGGTCTGTAGGTTATGTCTTTAAAAATCGTGTGGCTACTCAATTGTGTGAGGCAATCACTACTGCACTCAAGTCAGAGATTTATTTACCTACAGACGTTGCTAGTGGTTTTTTCCGCCGATTCCATGCTTATTCAGAGGCTTCTATTAGAACCCGTCAAAAGCTGCATCTGACAGAACGAGAACAAGAAGTTCTGCACTGGTTAGTACAAGGCGATTCTAATGAAGAAATCGCTAAACGTTTGTATGTTACGGTAGCTACGGTTAAAGCTCATTTAACAAGCATTTTTGACAAATTGCAGGTGACTAGCCGTACCCAAGCAGTTGTAGCTGCGTTAAAACTAGGTGTGTTTAGTAATAGGGAGTAGGGAGGACGATGTATAACGACTAAAGCGTGAAAGTTTCTCACTCCAAAATTTAAAATCTAAAATCTAAAATGGTATCAATTGAGCCTCGTTATAAAGAATACTTTTGCTCGCGCAATGCACCTTTAAACTGTGATCAACTCCAGAAAACAATGCAGGAATTTCCACAGGCTAAGTTTTGTCTGGAATGTGGTTTTCCTGCCCTATTACCAGAAAAAACTGAAATTAAAGGTAGTCGAGGCACTTATCAAATAACTGGTCTTTTCGGCTCTCGGGGTATGGGTCGTTTATATTCAGGAAGACAGATGGCTGATAGCCAATCTGTAGTCATCAAAGAATATTTGTTACCCTCGCGTTCTTTTAATGCAGACGAGGCTCGTCAACGTCAAGATACGTTTTTACGTGTAGCAGGGGTAAGCCCAGCAGATGGCAGAAACCAAGATTTTCGTCTGATCAGTCCTTGGGAAGTCATTGCTGACCCGCAGCAAAAACGCTGTTATACAATTAGTCAGGGTAATTTAGAAAGCTCGCAGACTTTGAGTCAATATTTGATAGAAAAAGGCGCAATGAGAGCTTCTCAAGTGCGCGAAGTACTCAATCAAGCTTTACAAACCCTACAATTCTTGCATACACAAAAACTTCGCTTTCCTTCAGGTCAAGTACAACAGGGCATTGTTCACGCCAATGTTAACTTGAATAGTCTCTTAATTGTACAAAATGATCTGCAATATTTTGTTATATACTTTTGCGACTTAGCTATTTGGGAGCGCTTATTTGAACCACCAACTTTTGCCCAAGCTTTAACTCCCGACCCTCAGCAAGATCTAGAGGAATTGGGACGAGTCGCTTTTTATCTATGGGTGGGAAAGTCCGTAGATCCTGCCTCTAATCAACCTCTCGATCCCAGAAACGAACAGCTATGGCCCAAAACCAGCCTTGATTTAAAGCAGTTCATCTATCGCTTAATGGGTATAGAAACTCCTTTTGAGAGTGCTGAAACTGCTCGTCTAGCCTTACTGCAATTTCCTTTGGAAAACCAAATTACCAGTTTCACTAAAGTTGTACCCGAGGAAGAGAAAGAAAAATGTTTTCGGACACCACTCATTCTAGTTATCCTTTTAGGTATTATCACTTTACTATCACTTGGTGGAATCATCTGGTATTTTTTAGGGCGTGGAGGAGTACAAGAAGAAGATTTTGCAGAATTTAATCAACTTGTGCCTAGTTTTACTGACGTCAATGGTGTTCCTTCAGGAGTTTTTACTTACACGGGAGAAACAGAAGGGACATGGAGTGTCGTCTTAAAAGTACGCCCAACTAGCGAACTGACTTTCGCACAACTATTAAATACGCCTAAGCCGGATGCAAACGCACAGTTTAACTATCAACCTGTGTCTTCTGCTGATATACAAATGAAGAGTGAACCTATAGAAGAAGTAAAAAAAGGTCAGGCACAGTTTGCAATGACCAGTTTAGTAGATAATTTATCAAACGATCTAGCTGAAAAACAAATTGCTTATGATGGATTACTTGTATTTGTCGCTTTTAGTAAGAAAGATGCAAATCTTCCCAAGGTTCTTAATGGGCAAATTACTCTCGATCAGCTGCGCCAAATTTATACAGGTCAGATTACCA
Source organism: Scytonema sp. PRP1 (assembly GCF_036697665.2). Classification (NCBI taxonomy): domain Bacteria; kingdom Bacillati; phylum Cyanobacteriota; class Cyanophyceae; order Nostocales; family Scytonemataceae; genus Scytonema; species Scytonema sp. PRP1. The sequence continues at coordinate 14,384 of NZ_JBAHYJ020000065.1, forward strand.
ATTGGCAGCAGCTTGGCGGCCCAAATCTTCCTATGAAACCTTTTGCTCCAACTGAGCCTGAAGCAGTGCGAGAATTTGAAAAAATTGTACTGAAAGACGACCCACAAAAGATTGCTCAATACAAAGCAATAGTTACAACACAAGCGACTGAACTTACTCAGCAACAGATTATCACTGCGTTTGACACAGGGCAAGCTGGCATTATCAGTTATGGCATTCTTAGTAAAACCTGGAACCAGTGTGCAGGCTATCCCTTAGCTTTAGTTAATGATGATAAGCCTCCCAGCCAAGCCCTTTTCCGGCTCAACGGTCAACCAATCACTCCATCAGATAACATATGTGACAAAGACAATCGCTTAGATGTTAAAAGTTTTACAACCGGGAGTTATCCGTTAAGCTATCCCCTTGCAGTGGTATACCCTCACAACAATAGTCTTCCACCTGCAGGAGCGAAATTTGCTGAGATGTTAACTACCCGTCAAGGTCAATGTCTCATTACTAAAGTAGGACTTGTTCCTTTACAGCCGATACCTGATAAATATTTAAACTCTTATGACTGCAAATAGATGTCCAAATCCTAGTTGCGAATTTTTTAACCGCACATTGCCCAATAATGCAAAAATTTGCCCTATGTGTGGCACTCCTTTGGGCAACGTGGTTCCGCCTCCTTCTGCTGAAAATCAGACTCCTTCTGCAGAAAAGCAACTAGCTGAAGCAGTCCCATCTGCAAAATTTCCAGCTTCTTCACCTGCTTATCAAGCACCAGCACCATCACAGCCCACCCCCAGCCCACCCGCTTATCAAGCATCAGCACCACTACAACCCGCTCTTAGCCCACCTGCTTATCAAGCATCAGCACCATCCTCACTTGCTCATACTCCAGCTCCTCATTTAAGTGCTCAACCAACCTTAAAGCTAATTCATACCTCCGGAAAAGAATTTCGCCTGCATGGAGAAGAGGGTTACATTGGTCGGCAAAGCGCTGGTAACCACGGGTTACCAGAAATTGACCTGTCTGGTATTCCTAATGAAGGTATAGTTTCCCGTTCCCATGCTCGAGTTTACTGGGATAAATCTCAAAATGCATATATGTTAGTTGACAATAATAGTCGAAATGGAACTTATTTAAATGAGAAGTTTCTTTCTCCCGGCATTCACTACCGCCTCAATCACAAGGATTCCTTACAACTTGGTCAAGAGAGACTGGTATGTTTCACAGTTTCATTGACTGATAGCTAGTAATTAGTTAATGGTCAGTAGTCACTAGTTAGTGTTGACTGTTCCAACTGAATTCGACTTTTGACTACTTCCCAATTCTGATATAGTGCTTATAGTCTTGTAATGAAGATAGTTTTTTTCTTTATGTTTGTTTTTTTTAAATTATGGGTTTAAAACTAATGCAGCTTTCTTTAACACCAATGAGTGCGTTGGCTAACGAAGCAGAATACACTGCAATGCTTGCACTAGCAAAAAAGTACCTTGATGATCCGTTGCTCTTAAACCAACTTGCTGACCGGGTGTATGAGATCTTTCTCGAAGATATGCGGTGTCAGCAAGAGCGAGTGAGAAACTATGGTAAAGAAAGGTGGTTGTAATGGTTACTAATTCTTCTAATGATGTCAACGGCAATAGTAAATCTGAACTCAATTATGTTACAACCAATCGTTTCTATATAGAAATAGGAGGTTCTATAGCTGCATCTTTTACAGAATGTTCTGGATTGGGAGTTCAAATTGAGAAAGAAGTTTATCTGGAGGGAGGGGTGAACGAGCAACAACGCGTTTTTTTAGGTCACTCAACGTTTTCAGACCTAACTCTCAAACGAGGTACTACAGACGATCTGAATTTTTGGGAATGGCTCTATGAATTATTTGGAAACAAACCAATTAGTCGGCGTAATGCGAACATTATTACGTTTAATCAAGCGGGCGACATCATGAAAAGCTGGACGCTCATTGGAGCTATTCCCATAGCTTGGAAGTCATTAGATTTGCAAGCAGATGGAAGTAGTGTTGTCATTGAGGAATTAACTCTGGCGTATGAGGGCTTGAAAGTTAGCAAACAAGGAGGAGGAGGCAATAAAACACAACGTATGACAACAGGATATTTTTCTAGCTCATGATGTATTTGACGCTTGTTCTCGTTAATCGCTATACAAATTATTCAACAGTTACTTAGAATGACAACTCCATTTCTTGGAATAGGAGCTTCTTTATCTCCGCCCAAATTTTTATTGCAGAGAAAGTTTGCTTTTCCACCTTTACTGCCCAAAGCAAGACAGCCCTTGTCTTTTATCCAAAGAGTAAATTTATCCCGGTCTGAACCACTAAACATCTCTTTGGTAAATTTTCCCACGTCTGTCAATAATTTAGTAATGAGAGAGAGTGTTGAACTTCCATCTACTGAATTTGAAACGCCTCAGGTGACAGATGAAATAAAAGATAAGACATATTATCAACAAGTATATTTTTCCGATCGTATTGATACAAACACAGTTAACCAATCTTCCGAATTACCAGTTTCAAAGCCAACGCTATCTAAAGCTAATAAAAAACAAGCTAAGTCTAAAACCAGTAAAAAACAATCTAAATCTAAAAAGGGGGTAAAAGATACTACCGTTACACAAAAAGTTTATCAATCCTTTGGTCAGATAAGTAGTATCAGTAATACTAATGGTGATAATAAGAGCTACGAAGCCTCAGTCTCTCTAGATACTACTGCTAATCTTGAATCATTCATAGGCGGTCGTACTCAAAGC
>NZ_JBAHYJ020000069.1:0-17010 GCF_036697665.2 Scytonema sp. PRP1
CAGTCAATCAGAAGCTAGAAAAATCATCAATGCTTGTCAACAGATTATTAGTCCGGAGTATCTAACGAATTCTTACTTAAAAGGTGGAACAATCCGTAAAGGGAAAGCTTTAAAAGAAATTACTGTCATCCCTAAAATGGCGAAATTCTTTTCGACTGGTCAACAAAATACTATTCCTGATTGGATAGTGCGATTTTCATGACAAACTAGGGTGTAGGGGTTGGGTGTAGGGTGTAGGGGAAAAGAGAAAATTATATTTTCGTACAAGAAAGGTTCGGAACCAATGGGTACCTCTGGCTCCCACGCTCTTACCCGACCACACCCCACACCCCACACCCTTGTGATTGACTCATGACTGTCACTGCACCATATCTTGCTAATTACTGGAAAGCTGCAACTGAGCTTAATAAACTCGTGCCAATTGCAGAATACGCGGCAACTAAGTACATACACCCGCAAACTGTTAGGCGTCGGATACTTCAAGGACACTTAATCGGTTTAAAAACAGGGGGGAAATGGTATGTATTGATATCCTAGTTGGGGCTTAAGTCCCAACTAACCAAAACTCAAATCTTGCTTTACGATATCGGACGACAAAGCTAGCTTGGTATAAACCTTACATCTGATGTATACATGGCTGCTTTTAATCCAGGTGCAGGTGGCACCTTAAAATCAACCACCTTAGAAGGCATAGCAATGGAAGCAGCACTGTTGCTACAAAACGCTGAACGTGCTGCACAGGCTGCATCTCCTGAAGCTTTTCCAAATAATATTGCAGTCTCCTTTTTTACTGGTGACAATGTTATTCAGGTGCAAGCTGCATTACCTTTATCAGCCGACTTTAGTGATGATGGAAAAGTTACTTTCTCGGCTGTAGATTATCTTGGTACTCCTTTTACGACTGATGGTGATTTAAAAGCGACTACTTTACCACAAGCAGTTTTAGAGCTTTTTCAAAGATTACAAAATACTGAGAAATCTCAACCGGATGTTGGAGATAAAGTGCAACTTAGTTATGCAACAGAAACTAACATTGCAACGATTAACGCCGAATTCCCAATAACTTTCTCAGTAGCGACTGATGGAACGATATCAGTCAGCGCTAACCCTTATCTTGCCTAATCACTTTTAAGTTTATAAGGAGAAAGCTTTATGGCAGACAATCCACAGATAGAAGGTAGTAACCCAATTGGCTCTGATGGCATTGGAGGAGCTTCTAATGCGCCTGATGTCAAGAAATATCACACTTTTATGGTGAAATCCACAAAGCATCTTTTCAATGCACCTACTGACAAATACAAAGATTTGTTAGATGTTTTGGGATTGCAAGATGTTGATAGCGATGATGGCAAGAAAGAAACCGGATTAAAATTGCAGCAAGGCACTGGATTCATTAACTTATCCGTCCGTGTTAAAGGTGGTGCCACTTTAAGAGTTGTGTGTGACCCTGACAAGGTGGGTACAGCCCTGAAATCTGCCAAGGGGAAAAAGATTTATGGAAAAGATATTGATGCAATACGCATTCCCAAAAAGCGGATTTATATCTAATTTCACTTTATGGAATTACCTGTTCTTGACCTTAACAATTCCCAGAATTGGAAAATGGCTTTTAACCAAGAACGGGTTGCCACAACAACAGTAACAGGATTGCTTATTGCTATTCCTGCATTTGAACTCATTACACCATTTACTGAACATATTTTGGCTGTACGCTGTACTTCCAAAACAGCCAAACCTCACTGGAGGTTTGCGGGGAATTTAATTCAAAGAGTAAGTTTGGGATTAGGAATACCAACAGCAGACGGAACCACTGTTAGGATGCCCCTAAATCGAGTCATGTTGATTAGGTTCCCTCACTTATCAAATGAGTATGAACTCAATTTTATTCCTGCTTATTGGTTGACGCAAATTAGATTGACTGTTTGGAAGTATACAGATGTTGAAGAACTTTATTAGGTTTGGGACTGGAGACAGTCCCAAAGCTGTTCTACGTTCCCACCGCCGCTTCCGGCTTAGGTTTGCGTTCAAAAGTTTGGATGTTCGGCTCCTTTAACACAAAACCTAACTCTGTCGCTTCCCCCATCTTTCCAGAAATGGCAGCTACCCACTGGGCGAAGCTGCTCTGGGCGTCAGTTAGTTTTTTCCACATTTTGGGTTTGACGACGACGGTGATAATGCGTCCATCGCAATCAATCTCGAATTGCTGCCACCCGTTTTCCACGGTTTTGGCTTGCGGTAGTTCGTTAATTTTTACAACAATTTCTAGTTTTCCTTGAGTCATAATTACAAACCCGCTGTTCAATTTCTCGGATCAACTCAAAAAGGCTACTTCTTCTTAAGCGGCTTTAAGGCACCTTTCCTGACGGTCTGGAATCTGCCAGTTGAAAATTCAATCTGTATCTTAGACCCTCCATTCTCCCAGCCTGCTATTGTCACCACCTCGCCACAGTAATCAACTTTCTCACCGACTCTAATGATTAATTCGGGTTGAGCCGTTTTTGGTTGGTTTTGGGGTGGTTGGACACTTGGTTTATCTGAGGGTGCTTTCTTTGAAGTATCTAAGTCCTCATTTTTTAGCTCAAATGCTGGTGTAGTAAGGGGTTGATTAACTTGGTTGATACTTTGATTTTGGTTGATACCCTGAATTTGGTCTTGGGTTAACGAATTATCTATATAGATATTCGATGGACTGGTCTTTATTGGGTCTTCTTTTTCTAAAGGTGTCAACTTATTATCTGAAATCCCTATTAGATCTAGGGGTTTGGAGACTGGTGCTGAGTTGACTCCTGACTCAATTTTTTGTTGACAGCGCCATACAGGGGTAACTCTGCCGTTGACCCTTTTCTTTTCCCCTTTGTACCAACCAGCTCTCTTAAGGCATTCAGCCACCCGCATCTGAGATGAGCGGTCGTGTCTGCCAAGCTCGATTTTTAGGCATTCTGATAAAACGCCGGTGACAGTCGTTTCTTTGAGCGTTTCTAGATAAAGCTCGATGACCTCTTGCCAGCTATCGCCCACTTCAAAACGTTTGTTAAGTAGGGCGTTGCGTATTTCATCCTCTCGTGTTAAATAATTTGTCTCTCCGGCGCGGTAAGCATGAACTGCTGCCGCCCATAGTTGGTCTAATTCCTGCCTCAGCTTTTCTACAGGAATGCGGTCAACTTTGACCGGGACAACCCAAAAGCGCCTGTGTCCCTCTGGATCTACGAGAAATTCTGACGGGTTAACTGTGGCGACAAAGCATGATGTCCGGGGGAACGATTCAACGGTACGCCCATAGGGAACCCGCAAATTATCAGACTTGGTAGTCAGGAACCCTCGCAAGGTGGCAATTTCTTTGCGCTTAAAGATTGATTCAATTTCTGCCATTTCCAAGAACCAGAAACGTCTCAGTTTCAAGCGCTCGTCTTTATCGTTGTTCCCGGTGTTGATGGTATCGTCGAACCAATCGGGGTTAACTGCTAAGGTTTTCCAGAATTTCGATTTTTGCAGCCCCTGCAAGCCCTGTAAAGCAAGGACTGTATCATGTTGGCATCCAGGCTCAAAGACCCGCATCACTTGCCCAATAAGGTGCTTCCGCATAAAGGTATTATGCAGTGGTTCTTCTGTGCCAAAGTAACGAGTTGCAAGCCCGTCTAATATTGATAAATCTTGATTGGGATACTCTGCGGCTACTCGTTCCAGATATTCTCTGACTGGGGAGTAAGATTTTTGTTTGCTTAAAAACAGTACTATTTCATTGGCTGTTGAATTGCTGATATCAGTGTTAAATTCTAGTGCAATGCGGACTGACAAGGTATCCAAGTCTAAAGGTTTACCGTCTAATTCCACTTTAAGTGTCATTTCGTTAAACCGTAGTTTCTCGCCCCAACGTGAGGCTATTAGATTGACTTGTTGCTTTTTCTTGCTCAGGGCTGGCTCTGGCGGTGACACAGAGTCTTTTGCTAGCGCCCTTTCTAGTTCTTGAACTGCTTTTTGATATGCAGCATCAAAATCACCGCTGCCATTTTTCACCACGAAGTCATCGACCCCCTTTCCTTGCTCATGCTTCCAAATGATATCCGCACTAACGCATTCACTAGCACTTAGAGCAATTCTTAATTTTTTCTTGCCAGCTGCAACGCTTAATTTCGCTTTATGCTTTTCATCGCGGTCAAGAGCAAACAACCATTTACTTTCTTCAACTGCAAAGCGTTGTAAGTCCTTAATTAGGTAGGGTCTTACCTGGTTCCCTAGCTCGTCTTCTTTTTTCGCTCCACAGCGGCAACCGTAGAGGGCAAGCCCCACGTAGCCCTGAGAAAGTAGGCATAACCCTTTCTTTCCGCCTTCGGTCACAAGTCTGGGAATGTCGATATCTTCCAGCCATTCCCAGAAGCTGCCCGTTTCTGGCACTTCTAAGCCGTATTTCAGCCCAATTCGTTTTCTTATGCATGGTGGAACTGGTGGTAAAAATGTTCTATCGCCGTTGTCCTGTGGGGCGAAATATTTGTAAGGTCGCTGGCTTTCTTCGTCCCAGATGCTGACAATGGCTTGCCAGAGGCTACCGTCTTCATTTTTCAAGAATGCTGCATACAGTGGGTCATTGGCTTTATGTCCAAATCTTGTGAACTCCCACCCTAGTGCGTCGTGTATTGGGGTGCTGACTTCGCCGCCGTAGTCAAATTCCTGATCAGAGTGAAATTCTACACAAGCCTCAAACAGTTCCGCATCAATACCACTGCCATCTATAAACGCTTTGCGGATAAACTGTTGGAAGTGCTCGAAACTTTGAAATCTATTGCCACTAGGAGCGGCTACGCTGATTTGTGGTAGTATATCTGCATTCATTTTTTAACTTTTTATTCGCTTGGCTTACGACATAAATAGCCAAGCGAATCTTTTCTTTGTAGGTAAGGGTTGACATTTTGGTTTTTGTTTGAGACAACATAATACTCCTGGCAAACGGGATGCAAAATCCCTAATTGTTTACAATAGAGTTATCTTCCTTCCGTCAAAACCAAGGGAACGGTTAGGAAGCGCCGATTTATCGTTATGTCCGATATCTCGGAAGTCGTCTTGGCTCGGTGGTGAGACACCCAACCAAGGCGCTTTAAATAATACATTTAGCAGCAAAGCGCACCGACTTTCCACGGTGCGCTTTGTTAACGTACTACAGCTTAATGAAACATCGATTGTTTTAGCGGTAGTACTCGTATTACAGTTTGCCGGAAGTTTATATTTCTTTACATTGCCACTAAATTAATTTGGTGAGGTGCTTGTTGCTTACAAAGTCCTCCTAATCTCTTGGTCAAAAACGACTTGAAACTCTGAATCAGGGTTGTGACGCTTCAGAATGGTAGAGTAGGCAATTGCATCGTTACGATTGCGGAATCGCTCAACACACACGTGTTGAGCCGGGGGAATCAGTCGGAAAACAGCCCAGGGTTTTAGAATGGTTTGATTTATAGTCATAGTATTCGTAGTAAAAATGGCACCAGTAAGACAAATACTGGTGCTTTCGTTTTGAAAGCGGTACGAGTTTGAAATCACGTATGCACGTGATACTCACTCTGCTAATATTTATTGCACGTGCATAACGACTCAGTCAACTGCACGTGCAATAATTGTGGAGATTCATATCCATATGCCGTTAGAAAATGAACACCCCACACAAAACCATCAACGCTACCCTAAGGATGACTCAGTCCGATTGGGATGCACTCCAAGTAAAAGCCCAACAAATGGGGATGACCAGAACACAATTCCTGATTCAGATTGCCAGAGGGGAGATCCCAGTGGAGAAAAAAGCATTACAAGTGCAGGAGCAGCAACTGCTGGGAAAATATTAGAGCAGCTCCAAGAGCTGCAAGCGGCACACCTCAAATATGTTGATGCTGATAGACAGCGGTTGCAAGCCCGATTGAACGAAACCGATGAGCATCGGAGAAAAATTGTTGCTGATATGCAACGCTTGGAAGGTCAAATCAAAGAACTTTTAGCCGAATCGGGTACTGAGATTGAGTAGACGAGCCGAAACGGACAAAATCGGAATTTTGTAGCTTTGTAGCTGGAAAAGTGGTTATTTTGGAATCAAAACTGGAGGGCGATCGCCAAAAATTGCCCCTCGCTGCTCTAGGTCACGCTTCATATCCTCTGAAAGACCTACACTCCCTCCAAATAAGGCATTTGCAACAATAGCACCGCTTAGATTGGCACCGCTCAGGTAGGCACCGCTCAGATTGGCACCGCTTAGGTCGGCACCGCGCAGGTCGGCACCGCTTAGGTTGGCACCGCTCAGGTTGGCACGGCTCAGGTTGGCACCGCTCAGGTAGGCACCGCTCAGGTTGGCACTGCTCAAGTGGCACCGCTCAGGTTGGCACCGCTCAGGTCGGCACCGCTCAGGTCGGCACCGTTCAGGTCGGCACCGCTCAGGTCGGCATCCCTTAGATTGGCATCCCTCAGGTCGGCACCGCTCAGGTTGGCACCGCTCAGGTTGGCATCGCTCAGGTTGGCACCGCTCAGGTTGGCACCGCTCAGGTCGGCACCGCTCAGGTTGGCATCGCTCAGGATGGCACCGCTCAGGATGGCACCGCTCAGGATGGCACCGCTCAGGATGGCACCGCTCAGGATGGCACCACTCAAGTCGGCATCCCTCAGGATGGCATTCCTCAGGTTGGCATTCCTCAGGTTGGCACCCCTCAGGTCGGCATTACTTAAATTTCGACCGAAAGCTCCCTGATTAACAATCTCCCAAACTAAACGCCACTTGCTATCAATTTGTGTTTCCTCGTTAATATTTGCATCCTTGAGATAGGCACGGCTCAGGTTGGCACCGCTCAGGTTGGCACCGCTCAGGTTGGCACCGCTCAGGTCGGCATCGCTCAGGTTGGCACCGCTCAGGTCGGTATCGCTCAGGTTGGCACGACTCAGGTTGGCACGGCTCAGGTTGGCACGGCTCAGGTTGGCACGGCTCAGGTTGGCATCGCTCAGGTTGGCACGGCTCAGGTTGGCACGGCTCAGGATGGCACCGCTCAGGTTGGCACGGCTCAGGATGGCACCGCTCAAGTCGGCATCCCTCAGGTTGGCATTCCTCAGGTTGGCATTCCTCAGGTTGGCATTCCTCAGGTTGGCACGGCTCAGGTTGGCATTACTTAAATTTCGACCGAAAGCTGCCTGATTAACAATCTTCCAAACTAAAAGCCAGTTGCTATCAATCTGTGTCTCCTCGTTAATAGTTGCATCCTTGAGATAGGCACGGCTCAGGTTGGCACCGCTCAGGATGGCACCGCTCAGGATGGCACGGCTCAGGTTGGCACGGCTCAGGTTGGCACGGCTCAGGTCGGCATCGCTCAGGTTGGCATCGCTCAGATCGGCATCGCTCAGGTCGGCATTGCTCAGGTCGGCATCGCTCAGGTCGGCATCGCTCAGGTCGGCACCCCTCAGGTCGGCATCGCTCAAGTCAGCGCCACTCAAGTTTCGACCCTTAGTTGGCTGACTGACAATCTCTTGCACTAAACGCCATTTCTCATCAGGTTCGTTACTTTCGTCATCATCTGAAATTTCGCTTAAAATTTGAATATTCTCAACAGGATAACCGCTGACTTCAGTTAGTTCTCTTAATTCAAACTGAGATATAAGCCGTTTGATATCCTCTTGAGAACCTTCTACGATTATTCGGATGCTACCTTTTTTAATATCAATAATTTCTATAGTGTCGCCTGAGTATTCTTGTAAAATCAATTCAAGAATTTTGAAGTTGTGAACTGAATTTATATCACCTTTTAATATAATTTCTGCTTTAATTGTTTGACTTTGTTTATCTACTACAGTCACTTGACGGCGAAGTGTTTGCACTGCCTCCACCTCCTCATGAATATCTGAGCTACTGCAATCGTTTCTCTCTAGTCGCTCGGATTGTTCTTCTTCTGTTATTCTCGCAATTTTGCTCCAATCCAGTTTCAGTGCCTCACATATCCTTTTAAATGAATCAAGCTGAATTGGTTCACACTGAAAAAATTTTGTAACTGTACTGCGAGCTAATAATTGAGACTTTGCAAAGTTGAGTTTTGAATCAAATCCTAGCCTTTTCAAAGCATTTTCTGCTCTCTCTACACCTTGTGGAGACGCTATGTAAGTTACTTTCTTCTTTTTGGTGCCAAGGCTAGGGTCTGTCATGGTTTGACCAGAGTTTTTTAGAAGCGATTATTTGTGCAATCAAAACTAGGGCATAAGACAATCATAAGAGAGTCACAAGTGATGTACAACAAAATCATTGTGCAGACAAGGTTTTAAGCATTTGGCTCGACATTAGAAGTATGAAGTTTATTTGCTCTGCAAAATCCATGAATAACAAGCCAATCCCTAACTCTCACTCTACAATAGAATTCAGCATTGCCCAAGAACGCTTGCGCCAAGCTCGTTACAGCTTTAACATAGCCATGATTGCAACTACAGCATCTTTCTTTATTAGCCTCGTAGGTTCTGGGCTACTTCTGTTTAATAAAGCTCCAGAAGGAAGTGTTATCGCTGCTGGAGGATTGGTTTCTAGTGTGCGGTGCATCCAATTTGCAAAAGATTGTAATGACAGGCTCGACAAGATTTTAGCTGAATTAGATGATGAAACTTAAGATTCACTTATAAATATCCGCCATATATATATATGGTGGATATTTATAAGTGAAGTAGACTACTTATTCATCCAAGCCTAACTGCCTAGGGGAAATATCCGCTAGTTTTAGAAATTTCCTAAAAGCATCCCAAGTCCGAGTATCCAGAGAAAATTCTTTCCCCTTTTGAGATGGCTTTGCCCCAAAAGACTCGCGCTCCATCTCAATAAAATTTTTCAGCGCTCTCACCACAATTTCCTGCTCACTTTTCTGTTGACGGGTGAACTCTTCAATGATGTCAGTTCTGCTGGCTCCTTTCTCATCACCCAGCTTTTTAAGAGTATCCCAAGCGTGGTCACTCAGCATCATACTTCGCAGTTTCTTCTCTCTCCATATTCCTTGGGGCAAGGGGCACTGTCCGTTTTTATCGCGGTTTCTGCTGGTTTTGTAAACCCCTTTGTTCTCACTCATAATAGTGTATGTTCTACGCTCTATTTTAAAAGCATACCGTATATATATATGGAAAAATAACCATATATATATATGGTTGTTTTTTGTTTAGTAAGTCTTTGAGCCATGATGGCTATTCATGACAATAAAATGATTCGAGCCGGAACCAGAATTAAGATAACTGGCAATAACACTACTGAATGCTATTGGTGGAACCTGTACAGATAGCGCTGTTACTGAGAGCGAATATTCTCGCTATTATCTCATTTCTCCAAATGCCTATCCCAGCAATAGCATCCGATGAAATGAGATAGAATTTATTGATAAAATGCGTCAGGAATGATTGGGAGAAAAAGCAGATACCCTCACTAAAACGAAAGTCATCCCTCAAACCTAGAATGCAGGATGGTTGGGCAGTACTTGACAAATAGCAAAACCCGCCTACATTGAAATAGCTTCCTCTTTGTTACAACTGTTGCAGCCTAAAGTGATAGCAAAGCCAATGCCTTCTATGTGATAGAACCCGGTCATTATAAACACACCGTTTCTCGTTATGGAAAAACCCTCATTCTTTCATCGGGGAATGAGGGTTTTCTTTTCGTGTGCGCCTTATTGAACATAATTTCTCCCAATGTTGGATGACTGCGCTTGACAAATAGCAAAAAGCGCTTAGATTGAAAGGGCTCCAAGATAGCATCGGCGTTACAACACAAGTAGCCGATTAAATCAAGGTAGCAAATTGGCTACAAGATAGTTCCTATAACAAAAACTTTAGAGGTAAGCGTAAAACCCTGATTTCACCATAGAAACCAGGGTTTTGTATTGATAACAAATTCAAAACTAAAGGTGCAAAGTGACAAAATACAACGCACCAGTAAGTAGGCGTAATGCTAGAGAAAGTGTCACCTTGTGCCATATCCCCTTAGAAAGTTCTTAATTAAACTGGTGTCGGAACTTTTCTGACATGATTCTACAACCTGACAGCATTTTAAAGGGACGAAAAGTAAAATTTAGTAGGTAAGTACCAGATCCAAAACTAAAGTAGGAACTTTGCCTACCAACAAAGTGATTGGGAATAGAAAGCCCAAAAGCTCCCCCAGTAGTGCTTACAGGCTAATTTGCCGTTTTTGCAGCTTCTCTAGCCTTACGCCAAATTAGATGAGCTTACCCTGGGATCTCGGCTTAATACCTAGTTGATATGCTCAAATCTTAGCTAACTTAATTTATTTATTTCAGAGCTAAAATTGTACCAACGAATTACTTGCTGTGCAGCTAACTTTGCACAATTAGAAAACGCAAGCAATTCACGTTCGGGGCATTCATCATTTGTAGGAATATAATTTGCTTTAGCGTGAGCAATTGAATTACGTGTAGAGTAAAGACTTGCGCTAAACGCCCTTAAAGCTTGTGATATCTGCTCTTCATTACTATTACTAGAGATTGCTTTTAATTTTTTGAGAAATGGCGGGGCAACTTTAGCTAATTCACTTGCTTCACAGCATGTCAATACTGTCTCCTTTATCGCTTCTCTATCTTTCCTACGACTCTGTTGTTTTTCAATTACCTTTTCAAGTTCAGAGATAAAATTTGCATCAGGTTGTAATGCGCGTGGGCTTAATAACTTTGCACGAACAGCATCATTGAACTGCATTTTTATCACTGTTTGAGAAACATATTCAATAACTTTAGTAAAGTATAAAATCTGTACATGAGGGTCGATTGATGCAATAGCTTGATTATATAGTTCTAGGACATCAGACATATTCCTACCAAGTAACAGTGGTCGAAGAATATGGCTAGTATTATAGGTTTTTAACTCATCTTCATCTACCCAAATATCATCGTTATCAAAAAAAGGAAAAACTTCAAAATCAATACCTAAAGTGCTACTTAACTCAAATAAATATGCTTGAAGTATATCTTTTTCTATTGATTCAGAAATTGGCTGCTCAAATTTTAACTCTACAAACACATCACTACCCACAGAAGAAAAACCTGTAGTAAATTTCTCTTCAAGAGCTAACATTGCTCCACAAATAGTAAAACCACTAGTTAGAGAATATGAAACTTTAATACCATCTATATTAGTATTAGACACATAAAATTGATTATAAAATTTCATTTCTTCTTTTAGTTTTTTAGTTTCTTCTTCATTTTTTATAGATTGGTTTTTTATATTATTACTAATAATTTGAATAAATTCATCGTCTAGTTCTAACTTTATATTTGAAACAGCATTTCTTAGGATTTTTTTGAATTTTGTTAAATTTTGAGGTTTTGACTGAAAAATCTTATTATTTACATTATAGATATGATGAACTAAACTGCTAGCTCTATCATTTATGGCTTTAACTCGAATTAAGGAACGATACTTTGAGCGATAGATTGTATTTTTAATTAATCTTGTAGACTGCAACTCATCTACTAAATCAATAAAATCCTGATAGGACATTGCAACTATCTCATTCCAATACGGTAGACCTACACCTAGCGTAGTCTTTGAGTCTATTGTTTTATTAGAGTATTTAGCAGGATCAAAATTGTCATCTATTAAATCAACCGGACTTTCTAATGTATATGTTAAGTCTACCAACGTATCTAAAAAATTAAACTGATTGACCCACACATTTATAGCGTTAGCAATTTGCTCTTTCAACTCAGGTGGGTTAAAGTAAAGCATAAAGGTTTAAGCATCTTTTTAAATACTACTGATACTATAGCAGTCCCTTAATCGGCTCAAAACTAGCCAATCTCTCAGGAATGTTATCAGCTATCCGCCTGCAAGTAGCAATGGAACAGGAATGTACGCGCTTGCCCAAAATGCTTACTGCACTTAGCTTCTAGTCACCGCCTTCAAACAGTCAAATTTTTGTGATAAAAATCTTTATCGCAGAAAAAATGCACTCATTACTTGGGGTAAAAGTAGCGAGCTTGTCATGAGCCGCCACGCGACGGCTAAAACCCTTGCTGTGAAAGAGCTACAGGAATAAAATTGCTCTTTAACCCGAAAACCCCCAAAAAAGCTTGTTTTTGCAGTACCAATTGAACTTTAGGCTATTTGGAACACGGTTTGACAACGTAGCTATGAGGCTTGGGGGCTCTAAAAATTGGGAGGGTTTATTTGGTACAGCCCAAAGAGAACATTTTGGTAGGTCAAATGCCGCCGACATCTCAAACCCGAAAAATTTTTTGATGGAATTCTTATCCCGTAAGGTTTTCAAGGCTTGCATGGCGGCTGGTGACAGCTTCGCCACTTTTACCCCTGCTAATGCTCCTCAAAACCCCTCAAAATTATGTCTGCTAAGGTAAGTGGCACTTTTTTACAACTATCTCGGCTCAATCCCCCATAGGCTGCACTTGGTGGCACGAACCTTCGATCTACGCCTATTAGGCGCAATGCTAGGGAAGCTGTCATAGTGTGCTAAATCGCTTAAAAGTATTGATATAATTAGCTTTCAGCGATTAATCCGCTAGTGCATTTGTTTTTCAAGCCGAAGGCGGAGTATTTGAAGATTCCCTTTTACAGGAAGTAGTAATATGCACACTTATGCTACAGATGCTAAAGATAGAGAATGGGTTTTATTATGGATTGCTGCCTTAGCAGTTGTAGCAACATTACTCCTTAACTATGTATTGAAAGTTTTAAATTTACAGGTGCCTTGGTGGCTAGATGCACCTTCTGTTATGGGGTTTTACGGTTTGTTGTACGAATTGTTTGATGAAGTTATATGGGCACTAAGAATTGGACCTATTCGTTTCTCAGATATCCCAAACCTACGAGGGACTTGGGTTGGGGTTATCAGGTCTTCTTATCAAACTGGTACGGAGACTCGTGGAGTCATTATATATATTCGTCAAACATGGTCAAAAATCAGTGTGCAGCTGGAAACTGAAACATCTAGGTCTAAATCAACAATGGCTGCGGTTTATACAGAGAACTCTTCAGAACCAGGGCTGAAATATGAATACGCGAACGAACCAGGAGCACGCAGTCCAGAAACAATGCAACCTCATAGGGGTATTGTTAATCTAGTTTTAAGTCCTGATAGAAAAACATTGAAGGGTGACTATTTCACTAGTCGAAGTCGTCAAACTTATGGAGAAATGGTATTTCAACGTGTATCTTATGAGTGCCTTACACGTCAGGAAGCGTTGCAAAAAGCAAGCAGTTTTCTTGCAAGTATGTAGTTAAGGAGCAACCAAAAACCTAAAATAGAGATTAACTATGTTTGTAATAGCATTAGTTTGATTATCAAAAATTTATAAAGGACGTAAAGGTCCAAAAATTCCGACATAGTTTTCATTGTTTTTATCTTTTAAGTTTGTAAATTCTCTAATATCTCCGGTTTGCGATACAACAAAAACGAATGGGTCTAGTTCAGAAGCAGTACAGAGCCTAGCAGCAGAGCGGTGCCTTGTACCAAATTCCTCTAAATTCCATTTTTGTAATTTTTCGTCATTTATTAATGATTTAGAAAAAAACTCTTTCACTTTTGATTTATCTTTTTTATATAATATCTCGAGATCATCTGATTGTTGAAACAGTGGATCACCAAAGTTAGGCTCTATTTTTACTTCATAATATTTTTCTTTGAAATCTTCTTTAGTTTTAACTTCTCCTTGAAAACCAATTAAAGATAAATTATCGTCCAAAATAATACTACCATCTATAGTGGATAAATATGCTATGAAATCTATAGAATTGACTAACTGATGATAGTTAATAAGTAATCTTTTTTTCAAATTATCATCTGAATCTCGATAAGTATAGTATTCTTCAAAGAAGTCTATAATGCATTTTCCTAAATTAGGTTTTTGTGTAGTAAACTGCCCAATATTAAAGTAATTACTAAGCCTTAGTTCTGGGCTAAAATCATTTGGTATAATAACAAATTGGCTTCCATGACCCAAATTAACAGCTAATTTAAGAATACGATGCCAAACTCTCTGAATAATCTTCATTAGCTCATATAATTTTTTATTAAAATCGCTTTTTTCACTATCAATAATAAATTTTCTTTGTGCGCTAAGATTTTTTGCAATTTGAAAAAAAAGTGTATTTGCTAAAGGATTTAAAACCGGATCATAACTTATTCTAACTTTGCCTTCAACTAGTGTTAGTGGCACTGTAATACCATTTTTTAAATGATATACTATATGTAATCGACCAGGATCTTCAATACTTAATAAAAGTCCAAATAAAGTAGTTGAGCGATTAAATAATTCTCCAAATAGCTCGTCCTTATTTTCTATTTTAATTATTCTCTCAATTACTAAAATCGGTTGTTCTGATTCTGATTCTTTTGGTTTTTCTTTTATAAGAAGAGCAGAGTGGTGTGGAATACCAAGACCGATGCGAGCAAAAGTAGCAAGATTCAAAGCAATATCAATATTTTTATCAACATTATTTTTATCAAGATTTTTTTCATCGTTAAAGCTAATCATGAAGTTAGAGTTTTGTTTACAGCCATAAGAATTATTTAGGCAGTTCTGTTCTATGGGTACGTATATTTTAAACTTTGGATACCTTGATTCTTCTTTTTTAAAGCTTACTACAAAAGCTGCTTCAATTAATTCTTGTAATTTATCTCCCACCATTAACTTCGATTTTTCTATCGATATCAACTGTTTAATGCCTTCAGTAAGTTTATTTAATCCAGCCGCATTATCTTTGTAATCCTTTCTAATAATAGGAGCTAGTGTGTTTCTCAGTAAATTTTCTCTTTCCTTTAAAATTTTCTTTACTTCAATTCCTAAAGCTCCAGAAAAATTAGTGTTACTTAAGTTCGCTGTCGTTAGCTCTTTAACATCATTGAAATCGGCACCGTTCAGGTTAGCACCGCTCAGGTCGGCATCGCTCAGGTTAGCACCGTTCAGGTTAGCACCGCTCAGGTCGGCATCGCTCAAGTTAGCACCGTTCAGGTTGGCACCGCTTAGGTCTTTATCGCTCAGGTCGGCATCGCTCAGGTCGGCATGGCTCAGGTTAGCACCGCTCAGGTTGGCATGGCTCAGGTTAGCACCGCTCAGGTCGGCACCGCTTAGGTCTTTATCGCTCAGGTTGGTACCGCTCAGGTTGGCATAGCTCAGGTTAGCACGGCTCAGGTTGGCATAGCTCAGGTTAGCACGGCTCAGGTCGGCACCGAGCAGGTCGGCACAGCTCAGGTCGGCACCGCTTAGGTCTTTATCGCTCAGGTCGGCATGGCTCAATTTAGAACCGCCCAGGTCGGCATGGCTCAGTTTAGCACCGCTCAGGTCGGCATCGCTCAGGTCGGCATCGCTCAGGTTGGCATCGCTCAGGTTGGCACGGCTCAGGTCAGCACGGCTCAGGTCAGCACGGCTCAGGTTGGCATCGCTCAGTTTAGCACCGCTCAGGTTAGCACCGCTCAGGTTAGCACCGCTTAGGTCGGCAAGGCTCAGGTTAGCACCGCTCAGGTTAGCATCGCTCAGGTCGGCACCGCTCAGATCTTTACCGTTAGCTTCCTGATTAACAATCTCCCAAACTAAATACCATTTGGGCTCAATCTTTGTGCTTTCATCAATAATTATTGCATCCTTCAGGTTAGCATCGCTTAGGATGGCACCGCTTAGGTTGGCACCGCTGAGGTCGGCACCGCTGAGGTCGGCATCGCTCAGGTCAGCATAGCTCAGGTCAGCACGGCTGAGGTTGGCACCGCTGAGGTCGGCATCGCTCAGGTCAGCATCGCTCAGGTCAGTACCGCTGAGGTCGGCATCGCTCAGGTCAGCACGGCTGAGGTCGGCATCGCTGAGGATGGCACCGCTGAGGATGGCACCGCTGAGGTCGGCATCGCTCAGGTCAGCATAGCTCAGGTCAGCACGGCTGAGGTCGGCATCGCTCAGGTCAACACCGCTTAAGTCTTTATCGCTCAGGTCAGCAACGCTCAGGTTGGCACCCCTCAGATTGGCACCGCTCAGGATAGCACGCCTAAGGTCGGCACGGCTCAGGTCAGCAATACTCAGGTCAGCACGGCTGAGGTCGGCATCGTTCAGGTCAGCATCGCTCAGGTCAGCAACGCTCAGGTTGGCACCCCTCAGATTGGCACCGCTCAGGTTGGCACCCCTCAGATTAGCACTGCTCAGGTCTTTACCGTTGAGGTCAACACCGCTCAAATCAGGTCTTGTAGAATCTTCCCGTCTCCATAAATTCCAATATTCGATCCCTTTCTGTATCCCTTCCTTTAACTTATCAAGATGGTTTTGATTTGCCATAGAGTGTTAACTTTTGAGCTTAAATCTCATTATTGTTTCTTCTTAAGACATTCAACACTTGGCATAAATCCAGCAGTCAAGATGCCAACGCCAATGGTCTTCTTCCGGAAAGCAATATTTCCCGACATTTTGGTTGAGAGAAGTTTTCTTTTAAAAACCAATCACAGAAACAGCTTTCTTCCTTTGCTCTGGGGTCACTTCCAAATACCGCTGCAAAGTCCCCAAATCGTTGTGACCACTGATTTCTTGGATATGCCGCAACGGAATACCAGCGCTACACATCTGAGTTAACGCCGTTCGCCGAAAGCTATGGGTACTGACACCGACTAAACCAACACGCTTACAGGCATTTTTCAGAATCTTCTCAGCTGCAAACCGCGTCAGACGTTCAGTAATACCGCGCTTACCTGGGAACAATGCTCCCGGTTTTGGTTGATGCTCCGCCAAAAATGCAGCTAATCCGGGCTGAATATCTACAACGCGGGTTTTCAGTTTCCCTTTGGTGGTAGACTTCCTAAAAGTTAACGTTCCGCTTTTAATGTCCGTGGTGTTAAGTCCCAACGCTTCGGATACTCGACAACCAGTAAATAGACAGATGGCAAATAGAGCGCGATCGCGCGAGTTGGTCAATCCATCAGTAAATAACAGCCGTAATTCTTCCGGGGTTAAGATTTTCCCTTGTCCGTTTCCGTTGACCTTCATTGTGGGTTAGTATTACCTGATATCAGTACTATACACGTTAAAAGCT
>NZ_JBAHYJ020000039.1:0-16832 GCF_036697665.2 Scytonema sp. PRP1
AGGTCATTTACCCTCGTTTGGATATGGGGAAAACAGTTGGAATTTTTGGGAGCCTAGTTTCCGATACTTCTTATCTCATTTCGGCACCTGTCTAGAAGCACAAAGTTAATAAATATAGTCGACCACAGAGCCAAAACTATGAAATCCAAAAAAGCACATTTCAAAATTAGAGAATTAGCAAGTATTGCACTTCTAGGAATGGTGCTAGGCGCAACCATTCCTCAAATTGGTTCAGCGTCAGCCCATTCTCAGCAAGTACTGGCGAACCAGATTACGCTAGCAACACCAACCAAGCCATCTCAAGCCAATCAAGAAGAAGCAATTTTCGAGAATACAGAAATTGTAGAAATGTCTGGTGTTGGTTTTCTAGTCGCTGTCCTAGTAGCTGGAATTGTTATCGCTGCAATCAGCATCCCTCAAGGATGCGTCAAGATTGGCGATGATGAAGTTGGAATTGTCATTAAAAGGTTTAATCTTAACCCTGGGCACCCAAAACTTCCTGCTTATCGTTCGATTGCACTCAATGGGGAAGCAGGTTGCCAAGCAGATACATTAGCTCCTGGTTGGCACTTTGGGTACTGGTCATGGATGTATACCATTCGCAAAGAACCAGTGATTCGTGTTCGGCAAGGTGAAATTGCTCTAGTGATGGCAAATGATGGACAACCCCTTCCATCTGGACGAAATTTAGGTAGAGCTATTCCTGCTTGTATGAACTTTCAAGATGCACGTGCATTTCTGGTGCAAGGTGGCGAAAAAGGTCCTCAGATTGAAGTTCTACCTCCTGGTGATTACCGCATCAATACAAGACTCTTTACAGTTATTACCAGCGATAATGTGAATGGGCATAGCCTCAACCTTACCCCCAAAGATTTGAAAATGTACAGGGTAAATCCTGGAATGCTAGGTGTTGTTACTACGCTTGAGGGTAAAACGCTTCCGCCGGGAGAGATTGCAGGTCCCCGCATTCCAGGCCATGATAATTTTCAGAATGGTCAAAAATTTGTCGATGGCGGTGGCTATAAAGGTTTACAGGAAGAGGTTCTCTTAGAGGGAGCATGGCAATTAAATCCCTGGTTTGTCAAAGTAGAGCAAAGACAATTGACACATATTTCCGCTGGAACAGTTGGAGTTGTCATCTCACATGTTGGTAGGGATAACGGTTTTGGATCTATAGAGACCCTTGTTGAACCGGGATACAAAGGAGTTTGGAGAACGCCCTTCTATCCTGGTAAACATCCTATCAACACAGAAGTAATGGACATAGTAGTCGTCCCTACTCACCACATCACCTTGGATTGGTCTAATAAAAAGACGAAGCAGCCTGAGAATTACGATTCCCAACTTCACGCTTTGCGAATACACTCTAAAGATGGATTTCCTCTAAATGTTGAAGTAACACAGATCATTCGTATATCTGGGCAAGATGCTCCAAAAATGATTTCCCGTGTTGGTTCTCCAGGAGCAGCAGACAAGCAGATCACGATCAGCTCATCTACTGGTGTCATAAGATTCGCTTCAATCAGAAGCCTTGTTAACAGAGTATTAGAACCAATGGTTGGAAATTACTTCTATAACTCTGCCCAAGGCTACGAAGCATTGGATTTCCATGATAATCGTGTTGATAGGCAGGGAGATGCAATAGATCATATTAAGAAAGCACTAATTGAGTTTGGAGTAGAAGCTCTTGGTACTTACATCAACGAAATTGATTTACCCGATGTTCTTGAGAAAGTGAGAAATGGAATTAAGATCGCTGAGCAGGAGGGGAAATTGTATGAGGCACAACGGTTAATGGAAGTTGCTCGCCGTCAATTTGTTTATGAACAAGCGTTGACTGAAATCCAAAGGGATTTAGTCCGTTATGAACAAGGAATTAAGATTGCCGACCTCAAGGCGATCGCTCGAAGATATGAATCACTAGCTGAAGCAGATGCAACTCGCGCACAAGGGAAAGCTCAAGCAGAGATTATGCAAGCAGTTGTTGATGTGATGGGTCAAGAGGGATTCTTAGACGTAGAAAAATTAAAGCAAATCGCCAACCTTAAATTGCCGGATGTATGGGTTAGTGGAGCTGATGCAGGAGGTTCTGGTTCGGTTCAGGCACTAATTGCTTCAATACTACGCCCTGGCAATTCGATCAATGCATCTAATCTGGCATTAACTAATGGAGTACAGCCTAACATACTTCCAAAGTCTCCTACTTCACCGTCAGCAGTTACACCTGCAATAACAGAGCCGCGTTGTCCAATCGTGTTGCTCCTTGATACATCTAACTCGATGTCGAACGAATATATCAACCAGCTAACTGAGGGGTTGGTTACTTTCAAGCGAAAGGTTCTAAAGGATGCAACAGCCTCTCGTCGTGCTGAAATTGCTGTAATCAAGTTTGGCAGTCCCGTAGAGGTAGTTCAAAACTTCACAACTGTCGATAGCTTACCCATCCTCCCTTCTACCAAGCGGCAGCACTGCTACAGGGCAGGGAATTGAGGAAAGGGCTGGAAATTCTGGAGCAACGTAAGGCTACTTATGCTAGTAATAGCATTCCTCATTACAAGCCTTGGGTATTTCTGATCTCAGGTAGCACTCCAACTGACAACTGGCAAAATGCTGCACGACTGGTTGCAGAAGCCGCTACCAAGGATAATCTAACGTTCTTCGCAGTTGGTGCTCAGGATACCAATATTAGTATCTAGGACAACTAACTCCACCAGATGGACTTCCACCGTAATGTTAGATGGATTGAAATTCCAGGAGTTATTCTACTGGCTTGCTGATGAGGTGAAAAAAGTCACACACAGTCAAGTTGGAAGTGATATCGACCTTTCACCTATTACAACTTGGGCAAGGGTTGGTGGGTAGTTCGGGTAGTACCAACAAGCTATTCAATCTTGCATCATGGCATCGCTAATTAGATAAGGAGAGACGAATGCATCTGGAAGATAACATTGAGTTTGCTGTAAATCCTGAAACACGTTGTCCGGTTGTTTTGCTTCTTGATACTTCTGGTTCTATGTCAGGAGAGCGAATTGATCAGTTAAATCTAGGAGTTACGACATTCAAACAAGAAGTTGAGCAAGATCCTACCGCTTCTCTTCGTGTCGAGGTTGCTGTTATAACCTTTGATAACTCTGCTCAAGTCGTTCAGGATTTCGTCACAATTAATCAGTTTATTCCACCAGTACTGCAAGCAATTGGTAGAACAAGTACAGGACAGGGAATTGAGCTAGCACTGGACACTATTGAAAAGCGCAAGTCAGTTTATAAGAACAATGGTGTTCAATACTACCGTCCCTGGCTCTTTCTTATTACTGATGGTAGTCCAACGGATTCGTGGCAGCAGGCAGCGCAACGAGCAAAGCAAGCAGTTGCAGACGGCAAACTGAGCTTCTTTGCGGTAGGAGTGCAAGGTGCTGATATGGCAACTCTCGGCCAGATTGCCTCTCCAGGATTCCGCCTGCTATGTTGGATCGACTAAGGTTCCAGAGAGAGCTATTCCGCTGGTTGTCTGCTTCTATGAAAATACTTTCCAAAAGTAAAGTAGGTGATGGAATTACCGCCTATCTACAGTTGGGGAAAAATCAGATCTTAAGTGGACTAAATTTATGTCTTGGCAAGCAATTGCAGTAAGCGCTGTAGGAGAAAAGCATATAAAAGCAGAGGAGCCATGCCAAGATTGTGCAGGTTTTACAATGCTTTCCAATGGTCAAGTTCTCGTCGGGTGCAGTATCTGATGGGATGGGAAGCGCGGCACACTCAGAGCTTGGTTCTCATATAACTGTCAAAGTTGTAGTCTCTCAGCTTTCTCAAGAAGATTGGTTATCTGAGCCGCTAGATGAAAGGTTTGTGAGCCGCGTCTTAGAACTACGTTAGAAGCTGTAAAAGCTGAACTAACCCATCAAGCTCAAGCAAATGGTTATTTATTGCAAGACTTATCTTGTACCTTAATAGCTTTTGTTGCTACTCCAACGCGCATATTTGCTATGCAGGTAGGAGATGGATTGCTTGTAGTACGCTCCTCACAGGGAAAGTATGAGCTACTCTTTAAGCCCGACAAAGGGGAGTTTGCTAATGAAACAACTTCTGTAACATCCGCCAAGTCACTCCTAGAAATGCAGACTTGTATGAGAAATATTTCCTATCAGTTTGTTTGTGCTGCGACTGATGGAGTTGAAAATTTATCTCTTGTAAAATCTGAGGATTGGAGACCATTTGAGAAGTTTTTTGAGCCTCTTGAAAAGCATATTTTCTCTGAAAAACCTTTAATCACAAAGGAGGGAGAACTCAGGATCTTTCTAAACTCCAATAAGATTAATCAAAGCACGGATGATGATAAGACTTTGCTTCTATGTGCTTTTCAGAAATCCACAGCTCCCCAAAAATATCAAATAGAGCAGGAAGATAGTTTACAGAGCGGAGAAGAAGTTCCTTTAGAGAAACCAAAAGTTGCTGCAAGCAGTAAATTCTCAAAGTCTGAAGCTGTTAGGGATGTGGCTTTGAGTCGCAGTTCATCAGTCAATCAGGATATTATACAAGCTCTCAAATTACTCACTGATGAACTTAATGAGCAAGGATATCAAAATGTTACTCCTAGACTTGAAGTCAAAACCGAATTAATAGAAGTTATTCTATTATCCAATGAACCGCTTGTATATCAGCGATCTTTAGGACAAGCAATTTATAGATGTGTGCATAGCTTAAAGAACTCTAGAACGAAAGATATTACGGTAGTTAATTATTTTCGTGCTGGGGTTTACAGAAGGAGAAGGCATTGGGTAAAAAGACTGCCAGGCTTCTTGGGATTATTTTTGTAGCTTGAATCCTTCAGTAAAATAAAGTGGTGAACTATCATGATGCGACTTCAAGATGCAATTAGCCGTACAACGGTTGAGCTTTATGAGGAGATAGCTAACAGTGGTGAGGGAAGGATTTTTAGAACGAGCAGAAATGGATATTTAGCCAAGATTTATCATTCAGTAGACCAAGAAAAAATTAATAAGCTGTGGGTCATGATGAAGCATCCGCCTATTGATCCAGCGGCATCACGAGGTCATACCTCAATCGCATGGCCTAACGCTCTTTTAGAAGATGATCATGGTCGATGCTTAGGCTTCTTGATGCCTCTAATTCAGGATGGTCAAACACTAATCAATGTTTACAATCCTGAAATGCGGAAGAAAAATGCAGCAGGATTTAACTGGCTCTATCTACATACAACTGCACTTAACATTGCAACGGTTCTACAAGCGCTACACGCTTATAACTATGTAGTGGGTGACTTGAAGCCGGAGAACTTACTAGTTAATGCAAAGGGCTTGGTTTCTATCATTGACACAGACTCATTTCAAATCATCGACCCAAATACTGGTAAGGTGTATCGAAGCCCTGTAGCCTCACCAGAGTATACTCCTCACGAAATGTTTGGGAAAGATTTCCAAGTCGTCGATCGCTCTGAAGTACAGGATCGTTTTGGTTTAGCAGTTATTATCTGGCTGTTGCTGTTTGGGTATCATCCCTTCTCTGGTAAATGGGTGGGCATAGGAGATCAGTCTAACCCTGATGAACGTATTCGTAATGGACACTGGATGTATGGATCAACTGCAATGATACGTCCAGGTCCTTCATCAATGCCTTTGAACATCTTGCATCCAACTCTCCAGCTATACTTTCGTCAATGTTTCGATAATGGTCATAGCAATCCTAATTCTCGCCCTAGTGCAGCAGCTTGGGTTAAAGCGTTGAGTTCCGCAAAAGAAAATTTAAGGAATTGCTCATTTGAGCAAGAGCATTACTACTCACAGAATTATGGTAAGTGTTACTGGTGCGAACGAAAACAGCTATTAAATAATTATGACATTTTTCCTTCTACACAATCTTACAGAAGTTCAACACCCAGAGTCCCATCCTCCACAGTTAACTCACCTACTCCTACACCTAGTAGAAGCTTTGTTAATAACAAAACTCGTGGACAGTCCTTGAACAAAATTTCACTTAATAAAATTAAATTATCAAAAGCAAAAGGGAATGGCTTCCTGAAAGCTTTAAGTGTAATTGCTCAGTTCAGTGGTAATTACATCTTGCCACTTGCATTCAATTTGTTACGTAGTATATTGAAGCTAAGTGTTTGGCTAGTTAGAAGGCATCTTCTAGTTACTCTATCATTTCTAACAATTTTAATCATTTCGATTAGTTGCTGGCATGATCAAGTTAGGCAAGCTCAACTGAGGCTCAACTTGAAGTTGAACTTGACGTAAGTGAAATTAATTACCCCATTTTTCAGGAAACTTTCACTGATATTGATTCTTCAAAGCAGCTTGAAGAGGAGGAACAATGGGCTTTACCAACTGGATCAGAAATTAAGGATGGCGGACTACTTCAGGACGGTGGAAAAACTTGGGTTGCAATCTAATGGAATGGACAAGGTTATGGAGTATCTGCATGGGATTCTTGCCGGTTTACAGATATTGTCTTTTCTGCTGACGTTAAAAAAGCTAGTGGTAATGACAATGTTCCTTTCGGATTGCTGATTAGAGCAGAATGGGAAAATGAAGACTGGAAGGGATATTTTTTGAGAATTGAAGATGACGGCGACGTTACAATGGGTATACGCGACGACGTAGGATGGAATACCAGAGAAACCGGGAATGCAGACCGCTATAGACCTGGTCAACCGAATCGTTTAGGAATAGCTGCTAAAGGAAACTTAATTATAGGGTTTGTTAATGATCAAAGAGTAGGTTTTTTTCGGGACGATTCACTTAAATTGGGTGAAATTGGGCTTGTATCAGAACGAATAGGTGATGAAGCAGTTGTAGTCTATTTCGATAACTTAGAAGTGAAGGTTAGACAAGAAGATGACTGCATAAAAGGAGGTGAAAACTTATAGGCGTGGGAATTAGGAAAAAGGATAGATAGATTAGAGTTACAGCACAACAGTCATCTAGCATGACAAACTCTACCCTCCTTGTAGCACCAATTATTAGACTTGCTGCGTCAACACAGTTGTGCCAGCGATTTGTATCATCTTAAAGCATTAGCATGGACGATAAGCGGCTTAATCTGTAGCGGACAGTTGAGTCTATCTGCTTGGGAAGAGTTCTCGTCAAGAGTACGCCAAATGGATTATTTCAGGAGTAGCAAGCTATAGAGGAACACGATCGCCAGATCTCTAAAGGCGTTCAACGTGTAGATCTGTAAACCCGAATCGTACCTTCGATCGCTTGAAAGCTACGATTGATGTACTTTTGTGAGTCAGCGACCACCAGCTCTCGTTGCATAACACTGAGTTGCTACTCCTAACCACTAGGTTACTGCCTTTTTATCAGACATTAGGCGCCACTAGCATTTGGCTATTTCTACCGCTGTAACACCATGGGAATTGCGACCTGCTCTACAGCAGAAATTGGACAGTTTATCTATAGCTCAGGACTGTCAGAAACTAAATGGTGATACTGCTCTGGTAAATTCCCCTCGCGCCAGAGCTTTTCAATAATTGCATCTCTCAACCATGCTGTGCGATCGCCCTTTGCTCGAACAATCGCATCAATGTCCTCTGGCATTCGCACACTAAGAGGATTACGCGCCATTGCGACTTCACCCTGCTGCTGAAAGCGGGTCAGATAGTCACGCCGAGGTGGGGGATCACTCATTGGAAGCAACAGCAAACAGACTGGATAGATTTGCCCAAGTATACACGGGTTTTGCCTTTCACGAATGATCAGAAAAACTGATCGTAATCATTCAATTGGGCCTTTTTGATCAGAAATCTATATCTGAAAAGTTATCCTAAAATAGTATGCCCATGTATACGTGGGCTATAATAGATTCATGACAAGCAATCGGACACCGGAGCCAAGAAGTACGGGGAACCTGCTGTAAAGGGAACGAACGTTCCGCCGCAGAACTGGTGATGAATGCCGCAAGGTTATAACCCAGCCGTTACGAAATTTGTTCGTCTACTTGTAAACAAGAGAGTGCCACAGCCTGAGAAACTTCAGCACTCTCCCGACTCACATGGAGTATTTTGATTATGGCTTTTATTGACGATTGTTTGGCAGCAGAGCGCGACGAGCAGCAGGACATCATCCGGCAGGAACATTACGAGCGCTTCCTGGATGGCAAGACGGATGCTGCTTTTGGTCGGATGCCAGAGTACAAAGACCAGGCGTATCTGGAAGGATATCTAGCGGGAGTCAAAGAACTCCCCGCTGATCCAGAAACTAAACGTATTCAGCACTACTCACCTCACCAATATTTTGCTTTTGGTCATATCGATGGTGCTGAACGCTTCTATTCCTGCGACGAATTTTAAGCATCGGCACTGTGATCAACAGAGCAAGGTTTAGAGCCTTGCCCCGATTTTTTATCGCTTCACTTCCAATCAAGGTTTTCATCATGGCATTTACGACATCAACAATGACGCTTCAATCCGATGGACATTATTCTAAGACAACTGGACGGGATGAGTTTGATTCTGAGCAGTTTGAAGGAGGGCATGAGACTCTGCCTTACATTCAGATGCTCAATCATCAAAACCTTGATGAGTCTGGTTTCTTCATCACTGCTGAAAATATGGAAGCAGCCGGATTTGTCCCCAACGAGGAATGGTCATTTCATACAGAAACATTTCAAAGTGGAGAAACCGCAGAAGGCTATCGTTCCATAACCGCCCGATTTCTGATTCTGCGGAAATCGAAGCTGATGATGTTCGAGCGAGAGAGTGGTGAATTTTTGGGAGTGTTCCAAAAGTCCCGCTACGATCGCAACACGGTTGTTCTCAAAACACGTTACCTCGTCTATCTCGTCAGCAGGAGCAAAGCGCTTTTTCACACCTCCCCGCTACTGCTAACTGCCAAAGGCTCCTTCAATGGCTGCTTTGGCGAAGTCGTCAGGAAATTTCAGGGTGAGATGAGCAAGGCTTACGGCACTGCCACTGGTGCAAGGAAGCCGAGAGGCGATCGCTTCATGGCGCTATCGATTTTGGCGGTTCGGGTCAAACCCCAGTTGAAAGGCGATCGCAAGAAATCATGGGCGTGTTCAATTGAAACTTATGGTTCTCCCACTGCTGATACCTGGAAGTCTTATTTCATCGGCTACAACGAATCGCTCAAAGAGAAGATTTTGGTTGACTTCGAGAAATGGGAGGGGTTTGGTTCAGTGGAACAGGAAGCCACAGCACAAAAGCAATTCCAGTCTTCAACTGAACCAACCTGTGACCATGAAACCATTTACGACTATGACGAGGATTTTTGATGGTTTTAGCGATCGCTAAAGTCTGAGAACCTCGATTTCCCCAGGATTACTAAATCCTTCAGTAATTAAAGTTTTTGTAGTACCCGGATGGCTAACCCTGTCCGGGTTTTCGTTTGGAGCTACACGCTATGTTCGCTCAGTCAATCCCTAATCCCTGTGGCGATCGCTACAGGGATTATCATCAAGCCCTTCATAATTTCAAAGTCGCTGAACTTATCGACGCGATCAGACACCTTTCTACACTTGATAGTGAGGAAGAATCGATATGTCTAAATGAGGCTGAACTGGAGAGCCTTGCTGCATTACTGATACAACAGCTTGCCCTCAATCTTCACAGTCAGACCATTGCTCAATATCTCTGGATTTTGCGTGACGATATAAAAGCGATCGCTGACCTACCAATCTTTGAACTCAAGCCACTTCAACCCTTCAAGGATTTACCCAAACAATTTCCGAAGCAGACCCCTGTGCCCAGATTTGCTGATGGGGCTACTGTTCGCTGGATCCTACTGAGGGAAAGTTCTAAAGCTCAGGATGGCATCATCCTTGGACATTTTTATGCTTATGCCCGTCACATCAGACAATGGACATGGAAATATCTGGTGTGGCTGGGGCAACCTGTGGGGCAAGTCGTCGCTGACACTGCTTGGGAGGACGACCTGGAAGCTTGGAAGGGGGGAACCGAACTATGACTGAACCACATCCCTTACAGGAGCAGGAGCTAAAGCTAATTCAGCGGTATATCCATTGCAGCCTCAGACTTTCTCCCCGGCAGTTCTATGCACGATGGGACATCAGCTATGAAGCGATCGCAGCTATCTGTGGGCGATCGCCCGCAACAGTGCGGCGCTGGTTCAGTCGCGGGAGCAGCTACCGTGCCCCCAGTCCTTCAGACCTTTATCACCTGGCATTGATGGACTTTCTGTTGCAACACTACGAAGAGATTCCAGCAGAACTGATGGATACCCTTTGCCCTCCTGCCCATTCAATCGTTAAGACAGACGACAAGAGCACATAACTTCAAAAATTTCAAGATCCACTGGATCTGTTTTTGCCAACTTCTTCTCGCTACGTTGACTCTTGCAGATGTACGACCATCAGGAGTTCAGCAACGTGAAGCAGTCAATGGGAAGGGACGGGCAACGGGTAGCAAGAGAAATTGCCCTAATTCGTGCTGCCCTCAGAAATCAGGGATACAGGGCTCGAAACAACCTAGAAAAGCCGTCTGGGTAGTTCAGGTCGAGTCAGGGCAATTCTATCACCTTACGTTTCAACCTGCCCCGTTAGTACCTGGGTGCTTCACCCACTTGAGCAGAACTCAACCTATCAGCATCTCTCCGATGTGATTCAAGGCGCACTAGCCCCACATTCAACTCTTACGGAGGCATCTCGATGACTTATGCAGATCGACTATCTCCCTGGTGCATTATCCGTGCCTTACCTAACCTGCAACGGCTTACAGTAGCACGGTTTCGGCGACGAGGTGATGCAGAAGCACATCTTGCTACCCTGCGTCGCATGATTCCAAATGCTGCTTACGAAATTGTGTTCGATGCAGCACTGATTTCCAGGAACAACATTGATCCAGGCTAGAATCAACTGTAGATTGGCAATCTGTCACTTTGGGATAGGAGAAGTATTGTTCACTCCTCCTATCCCCCCAACTAACTGGCACAACAATTACTCTTTCCTAAATAGGACTGCCCAAGAGGGCATTGCTTAAAGACGGCACCTTGAAGGCGATCGCTCAGGCATAGACCATATAAACATCAACAGCAGACGGGGGAGTCCGACATGGCCTCCCTCTTCATTTGGAGGTACGGTGATGGACTTTTATCAGCAAGAACTTAGCAAATTGATCGGTGGACAAATTCGTCATGCCGGTTTGTCAAGAGATGGATATCCTTATTTGATTGTCTCAGGACTTACGCAGATGTATGTGGTGGTCAGTCTAGCCCAACTTCATAGCAAGAGTGGGTGACTTGAGTTGTCCAATCAGATAGTTGGATAACAGCCCACTCTTGAGTTGATAGATGCTGGTTGCCGTAGCCTGAGCAAACTGCTTCAGGCGTGTCCAAACGAGCAAAGCACAAGCGATATGATTGCGCTGGATTCGCTGCTTACGGCATTGACACGATTCGATACCCGTCGTTTGTTTGACTTCCCGATGAAACTGCTCAATCTTCCAACGCATGGCACACACCTGTTGCGTGTCATCGGTTGAATCTTGAGTCAAGTCGTTTGTGACAACAAACTCCGTCTTGTCGGTAGAGACAATGACACGGAACAATTTCACCTTCTTGTCTTTGGGAAAGCCTCGTAGCTTAACCAACTTGCCTTGTTTGGCTTCGGTATCACTCCAGCCCAGTTGGTCAATTCGCTTGTATGGCTTATCGCCACCGCTATCATCCACTAAGCGGTTTGTTTTCAAGGGGCAGTAGTAGACCTTGCCGAGCCCCTCAATCTGAGCCATCAACTTCTTGGCGGCGTACCAACTGTCCATCAGCACAATTGCAAACGACAACTGCTTAGAGAAAACCGCACCTTTAAGCATGTCTTGAACATGGTCAAGCTTACTGTTGCCATCCCCATCTGGGTTGTACAAACGGTAGTCAACTACCCAAAATTCTCCTGTGCTGGCATTGACGTACAGACAACTAATCAACCCGATGCCACGAATCACCCGATGTTCGTTGCCACTATACTGTCGCCTCACCAGTTCAATCGATTGGCTAAAGCGTTTATCCAAAACAGTGTCATCGAAAATCAAGTATCCTGCTGCATCTGGAACAATCAGCGGTTTGACCTGCTCCCACAGCAGGCGAGGAGTCAGCTTTTCACGGCTCAAGTAACGGTTAATCACATCGTGGCTGAATTGCTGCAAATGCTCCGCTAGATGAGTCAACGTAAAGTTGGTTTGGCTACTCAACAAGTATTGGCAGTAGTCCAGCTTTGTAAATGTCATCGCAATCGCTGTTTGATGCACTCATACTGGAACTCTAGCGAGGTTAGCTCAACTTAACCACTCCCTATCCCTAGTGCCGCTGCGTAAGTCCTGTTTATTTAAGAATGAGGAACAGTGCATCTTCTACGTTTTTGTCAAGCAGATGCTGAGGGCAACGGCGCAGGCTTTCTCCACATCACTGAGAAGGAGGTACCTGCCTAGCGGCGTATCAAATGTCAACTATGCTGACCGATTGGCGACAATTATTTTGACCGCTTTTTCTCATCAGCAAGAGAGCGCTGTTTAGCGGTCTGTTGACGGAAGCTTTCCGCTTGAATTTCAAGAATAACGGCGTGATGAACTAAACGGTCAACGGCAGCAACGGTCATCGTCGAGTCAGTAAAGATATCATCCCAAGCACTAAAGGGATGATTGGCAGTAATCATCAAGCTTCTAAGTTCGTAACGGTGAGCAATCAACTCAAAGAGGACAGAGGTTTCTGCTTCTGATTTTTTGACGTAACTGAGGTCATCGAGAATCAGTAGGTCATACTTATCGAACTTGAGGAGTGCCTGTTGCAGGTGCAGATTTGCTTTTGCCGCTTGTAATAGTTGCACCGCAGTTGTGGCAGAGAGAAAGCGCACTCTTGCTCCCAGTTCAACCAAGGCACGACCCATGGCAGCGGCTAGATGAGTTTTTCCAACGCCTGATGGACCAAATAGCAACAGGTTTTCACCCCGTTTGAGCCAAGCGGTGTCTTGAGCCATTTGCATAATAGTTGCAGGATTGAGCGGTGAGCAACGGGCAAAGTCAAAGTTTGAGAAAGCCTTTGCCGGAGGTAGCTGAGCGTCTTTTAGAGCACGTTCGACCCGACTCTGATAGCGTTGCGTCGCTTCGTGCTCGCACACTGCTAACAGAAACTGGGCATGAGTCCAGCCCTGCTGGAGGGCTTGCCGTTCCAACTCTTGCCACTGCTTGTGGATGTGAGGTAGACGGAGGGACTTGAGCAGTAGGCTGAGAGACTCGATGGCTGTCGTTTGAGGTAGGGGTACCGAGGAGTTGGTCATAGTTTTGCAACGCATGTTGTTGAGTTTGCAGAGTCGGAATCGTAACTTGAGCCGTCAACTGAAACTGTTGCTGTAAGCCAAACAGGGTTAAGCTTCCTGCCTGTAACTGCTCGCTGAGATATGTGGCAACGGCATGTTCCTTGTCCTGTTTGGCTGCAATGTAAAGCGCTTCTGTCATTAAGCGAGCAGCGGTGTAGGCATCGAACTGTGAACGCATCTGTTGCCATAATTGGCGGTAATTGTCGTCAGGCATCAATTCCTGCTGCCAAATGCATGACAACAACGCCCGAGGCTTGAGCCTCAAGCTATCAATGACATGACGATAATTAACGCTGCGAGCACGTCGAATCGCGTTGCTGCCAGGAACATGAATGCGAACGAGTTCGACCACTTGCACCCTGCCTACAAACCCCAGCAATCGGTCATGGTGTAAGTGGATCGTTAAGGTTGCCCCTTTAAGCCGTGATGGCACCGTGTAAGTCACGCAACGGACCTGAATCGTACTGTGAGTGGTAACTTTGACAGTCAACACCTCATAGTCAGGATAGCGGTAGGCAGGCAAGGGGATTAGGTGCGCCTGCTCTGTTGCAAAGCGTTCTTGACACAGCTCGTTGAGCCGTTCGACCACTTGTTCAATGAACTGTTGATACTGAGCAACGGACTCAAAATCAAAGGACTCACGCAGCAATAAGGCTTGATGCAATCGATTCTTGAAATGTCCATGAGGTGATTCAATCGCACCGTTTTCATGGGCAATCCCCCGATTGTTACGAGTTGGCTTCACCTGGTAGTGGTGACACAACCGACTGTACATCTGCGTCAAGTCAGTATTGCTGCGACCGCCCAGATTACGATATGCGGCACTCAGGCTATCCGTTCGATGTTCTTGAGGAACACCCCTGCAAGCTGTTAGTGCATTCTGCAACCCTTCAGACAAGGCAATAAAGCTCTCTCCACCTCCAATCACTTGTACATATTGCCAACCGCTATATGCCAGCCGGTAGTGATACAGCAAATGCTCAAATGGTCTACCGCCAATTGTGATTTGGGCTTGTTTGAAGTGGGTGAAATCAGACAACCCCATCTCCCCAGGACGATGCGCTAGTTCAAACATCACCTCCTTGGCAGGTCCTGCGGTTGCTCGCCAGTGTTGCACCCGTCGTTGCAGCGTTCGCAACACTGAACGCCCATATTGACCAGGATGCTTCTGTTGCAAATGCTCCAGCAGTGTCAGTGCTTGCAGTTGCGGTTGTCGCTCCAACATCGGCACTAGTTCGCTCTCCCAGACCTCGAGCAATGGGTCAATCCGAGTCCGCCAGTCGTGCGGTCGCCCTCGTTTCGGTTGATGTTCTCCCTTCTCTATGCGTCTGCCACTGCGAACAGACATGCCACTCTTAGCTGCCGCAGTTTCCTGCCTACAGCCATCCTCTCTTGCTTTCATATATAGTTGAGCCTGTTGATAATTAATTTGTTTTCCGGGCACTGGCAGTCTTTTAATTGGCGTTAATTGACGCTGCCAGTGTCCATTTTTTAGTTCAACTGTTCTGCTAAATATGAGAACGTCTGAATCTCAGTTTCTCTATCGCGACCGCCGGTCAAGTTAATTGTCGTCAACCAGCCAAGTTAATTGTCGTTCAATACGGCGTTACGGAAGGAATTATGTGTCATGCCCAGATTGCTCTGAGCTTTGTAATTTGGAGGGTCATAAATGAGTAAGGATTTTAGCCCAACAACCACCGTCTATAACTTGAAAGAAGTAAGCCGATTGATTACCTATATTGGTCAACATACGGTTGATTCTGAGCAAGTCCCAATTTGCTCTGACGAAATTCCAACAATTGTTAATCAACTGATTCAACAGTTGATCTGGAAGTACCCTTACCTGGATCAAGTGCTTCAGGAGTTATTAGATGAATTGAGATTTCGGGTTTGAGACGTTTACACCGTGAGCAAGTGAGTGTCTAGCAGGTGAGTTGTTTCTAGAAATTCGGCGGTTACAACTCCCCATTCATCCCTCGGCAAGCAATTGTGAAACCTGCTGAAACCGATAAGTTAGGCTACAACCTAGAAGTCATTGTTCTGGAGCAAACGGTTCCGGAGAATGAGCCACTTTGGAAGACGCGATTGATGATTATACAGGGAGCATCTATCCAGATTGCCATTGAAGTCGCAAGTACGAACTGGCGGAATGATTACGGGCATAAGTTCATTGATTATGGAGCATTGTAGTTACCAGAGTACTGGGTAGTGGATTATTTGGGGTTGGGGGTCTGGCGTTACATCGGCTCTCCGAAGCAACCCACCTTCTCTGTATATCAATTAGTGGATGGAGAATATCAGGGGCAGCAATTTCGGAAAAGCGATCGCCCATCTTCAAACCAAGTTCCAAAGACGCACCTAAAAATCATCCAGAAATTGATCCAAATCTTCTGGGTCAACCTCGTCTCGCATTTCAGCCAAAGTCATCGAAAAGGCGGTTCCTTCTGCTTTCGGTTGAATATTTGGAGAAATAATGGTTGATTTCATTGATGAAGGAGTAGTCGAAGCAGTCAACACAAACTCTCCGGGCAGAAAACGCTGCTGGATCTGGAAGATTCGGTACTGTAACTCTTGAATCGATGTTTTGGCGATCGCTTGTAACTCCGAGTCCCCCGCTTGAGACTCTAATACCCAGGGCAGGTAAAACGCTTTCAGTGCCCGTAAAACAGCCTCACGGGGAATCAGATTTGGATCAGTGTTGACATAGCGAAATAGCTTGCCCTCCATTGAATCCTCTCCTGCTTCAAATCGCCGCAGACAAACCCGTTCTCGCTTTGCCATCTCATGCCACCTCAGCCTTCTGTGCAAACCTGAGTCCCATCCATTTTGCTCCACCAAAGCAGTCAGCAAATCTAGCCTGGTCTGACTCAGAAGGTACTTTCAAAACGGTTGAGACCTCTCGCAACAGTTCTGGCATCCAGTTTACTGTTGCTCCCGGTAAAGTGCTTAAAAATGCTTCCAAGCGAGGACGTAGAGTGGATAGGGCTGTTCCCCCACCAACCAGCACCTCATAATTGGGAATATCGAGAGTCGCAAATTTGTCACTGAGATGGTGGCGAACCTGCTCCCAGTAAAATGCCTCTGCCTTCTGCTTTCGTTCTGTGAGAGGAAAGGTTTTTCCAGGTTGATCGGGAAAGGCAACGGTTTCAGCCTGACGTAACAGCGCATCAAACAGGTAGGGATTATCAGGTTTACAGATTCCTTGAGCGATCGATTGTAGGAACTCCAGGTAGCCGAGTTTAACTGTACCGCTGGGTTCCCCGGTAGGTGGTTTCCCTTGCCGAAACACCAGAAAGGTCAAATCCCGGTAGCCAACCATGACCACAACATAAGTCCGGTTGCTGACATCTTTTTGTCGAAGTGCCTGAAACTTGCGCCACTGCACGATCCCTGCTCCCTCTGGTAACACTTTAATGACCTGTGGCTCTAGTTCAATGCGCTTTCCCCGATAAGTAAATAATTTTGTTTGGGATAAGACATTTGCAACTTCATGCTGGTCAGACAAATACTCATCGAACGGTAAAGCTACT
>NZ_JBAHYJ020000015.1:0-16072 GCF_036697665.2 Scytonema sp. PRP1
TCCCTAACACTATTATCTTTACCCAGGTCATTTTTCACCGACCAGATGTTGATGGACCATCTGCCAGCTTCCGTGTTAAGGGCGGCATGTTCGTTTTTGCAGTTGAAGCGCGTTACTATACCCGATTCCAGCTTAAATTCCTGATATTGGGCGTTAGGATTTTCTCCCTTAGTCCACGCCATTTGCTCTTTGGCGGCGCGGTATCCCCACTCCGAGTTTCCTATATTGATGCTGCGGGCTTCTGTTGCGGCGTAGGAATCGTCACGGTGGTAGTTGATGCCAGATCCTGGTTGTTCTGAGTAAGTTACCAGAACTATATCGGCATCAGGGTATACTTGCTTAACCAGCGCTATCAGTGCGTCGTCTTGTACTCCTGGCTTAAAGTCTTTCTCTTTTAAGTCCCATTTTGCTCCTACCCATGCTACTTGCCTTCCGGGTGAATAATTTGATTTGTCGTTTTCGAGCAGGGGTTTGAAATGAGTTTCGAGATGCGATCGCAGGGCTTCGACTTTATCAGGACTGACTTTGCCGAGGATTTCGATAGCTTTAGACTTATCTGCCGTTTGGGCTGACGGTAAGGTGATAGGTTTGTTGTTTGACTGTACTGGCTGCGGTTGCGTCTGGGTTGTTCGAGTATTCTCTATGACATTACTTTCATTATTGTTACTATTGGCGATCGCGGAGCGCGCCCTTGTGACAACTGCTTGAACAATATTTTCTGTAGGTGGGTTAACTTCGACTACAGTTTTATTAATTGGTGATGCTGATTTTGGAAGTATATTTAACTCTTTATCGTTAGTACTTTCTTCCTGAACTGGCTTTGCTGGTGCTATTGGTAAAGGTATTTCCTCTTTACCAATTTCTTTGGGACGATTCGGGAGTGATTGAAGCGCTTGCTTGTATTCGCTTAGCTGTGGTGTAGAGTTGATTTTTAGCAGACTCCCTTCTTTTTCTACTTTTTGATTAAGCTCATTACTTAATTGTTCATATTGGTCAAATCCATCTATTTCACCAATATTTATAGGTTTTCCTAATAAACTATTGAGACCTTCTTCTAATTCACTACTAACTGTCTCTTTTTCGATTATGAATATAGCTATATTGCTATTTTTATCAATAATGTAGTTATTATTTGTGCCTTTAGATTCTAACCAACTGTTGACATTAATGGCATCTTGGGCTGGTACTACTAATCCAATACTTTCTTTAATAATTTGCGAGTTATCTTCTAAGATATACTGTTGGTTAGGGTTGCTGAAATATACAGTTTGTTCAGGAATAATGGGAGCAGGTAGTGGCGGAGTATCATTACTTTTGATAGTGCCAAACCTTTCTATAAACTGTTCTTTTCTTTTGGGAGTCATTGTACTTTCATCGAGCATGAATACTGTCATGCCCTTTCTAGCTTCCAGTCTGCTTTGTGACTTAGCGACCTGGTCGTATGTTATTCCTACTCTTTCTAAAAATTCTTTTGTCACCTCACCTTTTTTACTATCGACAGCTAACCCAATTAATCCTACTAATTTATCCTCCTTACTTTGGAATATTATAGTAGGACGTTCGGTAATTTTATCAAATAACTGATTATTTTTTTGCTCTACTGGATTGACCTCTTTTTGTTGGTCAACTAACTGGTAGCGCTTAACCCATGTTTCAGGATATTGTACTGATTCAGGGTCAATAGTTAGTTTACAGGTAGTTTCATTGCTTGTGATAATAACAGGAATGGTTGTTTGTACTTTACTTTCATTAATTATGCCCGCATCGACTAGTTGTTGTACTGAACTTTTCTTTTGGCTGTACCTACTTTTATTTCCAAATGCTTTTTCCGTATGTTGACCGATAATACCAAGAGATAAATTACCAATCTTCGCTGTATATACATCCTGTTTATCGTAAGCTTTGACTGTTGCTGATATCTCTTGTCCATTAAATTCTATATTTTTAAGCTTGTCGTTAATATCTATTCTTACTAGATTGCCATTGAGTGTCTTTCCAATAGCGAAGGCATTTTCACCCGTAGCAATACTTGTAACTTCTAACTTTAATTGTTGACCATTTTGACCCGGCTTTTCTGCCAGCCATCCCTGTTCTATTCCTGCTTTTACTGATTCTTTAGAAAGAGTACCTAATTTCTCTTCTTTATTGCCATTTTTAATGGTAATAACATAATCTTCCCGTTCAAGTTTATCTTTAACGATAGTTAAACTTACTTCTTCACCATTAAATTTTTGGTCTTTACATTGAAACTTTTGTAATTCTTTGACCTGAAATTCTAGATTTATGCCTCCAGGTATGTTTATTTTAGCTGTGGCTGTATACACTTCTCCTTTTTCAATAGTACCAGTTGCGGTTGTACCGATGGGAAGCTTACCATCAGTGGCGTTGATGTTAGCGAAGGTTTCATGCTTTCCTGTTTCAGGATTTTTTACTTCGATGACATCTTTAATTACAATATTACCTCTACTGTCTTGATGTTCGCTAATATTAAATCTAATTTCCTGTGGTTGATTTTGATTTCCCTGATTGATGATTTCACTTGTACGGTTGTATCCTGTCAGGGTAAATTCAGTAAATTGAAGTTTATCTACTTGCTTGATAATTTCTTGAGGGAAACTAGCAAATACAAAATTTGATACTTTCTTTTGTCTTTCAACTTCTTGTTCAACCTCGTTTTGCTGGCTCTTAGAGTTAGAACCTTCACGAGTAGTTGATACTGCCCAAGTAGCAGCAGCCATCGCTAGCTTTTGTTCTTCAGGAATTGAATTATAGAAGTCTTCGGTGATTTGGTAAGCCTTTTGATACATCAACTTAATTTGCCCTTCACTTAATTTTGGCTGGAAGGATATCTTGGTTGATGTAATTTCTTGGTTGGGTATAATTCCTAACTCTTGCAGCGAGTTTTCTTGTTCCTTAGATACAGTTCCTAGTGCCCTAAACTTAGGTTTACCGTTTTCATTTTCATCATTAATTTGGGCGTAAAGTCGATACCGATGAGGCTTATCTATCGAGCGTTTTTCAGATGGGACTTCTGAGATTTTGAGGGTAATTTTCTGTGCGTTCCAAACAAGGGGATGTTCATATTTAAGGAGGTTGGTAACATCGAGCTTTTTACCATTTCCAATATCAATACTTACTGAAAGTCCCTTTTCTGTCTTCTTGCGTTGGGTATAGCGTGTGGCGTTATTAAACTCTTTATCAAATTCTCTCTTGGTCAGGCTGGCTTGCAAGCGTTGTTCGTGAGTAAATTCTACTCCCTTGAAAAGGTTTGAAAACTGAGCTAGTTCGCGTGATTCTAATTGGGCTTCCTCAAAATATTGGTTAGTTTTACTAATGAGAATTTCAACAGGTGAGTTACCTGTCGGTTCGATAGTACTGTCGAAGTAAACATCTTTTTTCTTATCACGAATGTAGTTAATTTCTCGATGCAGAATCCGACTGTTGTTGCGGATAACATCCATTTCTGGTTTTTTAGCACTTTTAAATAAGTCAACTGCAATTTGGTTTTGGAACGCGGCTTCGGCAACCATTTCCCGATATATCCGGGTGTTGATGTCCATTGCAAAGAGCGCATTTTCTTGGGTGAGGGGTTCTTTTTGTAACGTTTGGACAAATTCTTCCATATAACCGCGATACTTGTTGGGAATGTCGCAGCTGGTGTCACCGTGCGCTTGTGCGCTATTTTCTTGGTCAAATAACTTTTCGTAGTGTTTGGCTACCTGAATAACGTACTCTATTTGGTCTTCCTCGCTACCAAAGGTTTTGAGGATAGTAATTTCCGACTCCAGCGCCTCAATTGAGGTAAGGTGGTTGTTGATTACACCAACACTAATACCATCACTCATATGGATGGCGATTTCCTCAAATTCCGGTTGAGTGCCATTTTCCCGATAAAACGATTGTTTTTTGAGTTTGACAGTTGGGTCGTAGGCGTTTTCAGGTACGTTACGCCAGATAGCTTCAGCCGTGAGGTTTGGGTATTTGCTGGCGTGGTTGAACCCGATACAGTCGCCATCGTAGTCACGGGCTTGTCTTTCCTGTTCGGACTCTTGGGGTAATATTTCTAGTTGATATCCCTTATTATTTAGCTTTTTAATATACTCATTAAACCTGTGAGTAAATTCAATTTTCTCTCTTGTTTCCAGCTTCCCAATATTTTGGTCAACGTAGTTTTTAATACCCTCTAGTTGAATATTTTTTTCTTGGAGTTCGGCAAGGATGGATTTGATTTGACTATTGAGGCGGTTGTAAATGCGCTCAGAGGTTTCATCCGAAACGGCGATAACACCTGCTAAAGGCTTGCCGTCGGGTCCAATGATGTCATCAACTATTTTGTTGATTGAGGTACACAGACCATTGGAGTTGAGGAAGGGGGAGCGGAAGTTAAGTACTTCTTCGCCGTCTTGATAATGGGGAATGCAGACTTCACCATCTCGGAGGTCTTTGGATGGGATGACCATTGCCCGCTCAAAGGTGAGGCTTTTCCCAATCGAGATATCTTGCCATTCGCCTTGGACAAATCGGGCGAGTTCTCTTTGAATTTTTTCAGTTTCTAGGAGTTGTCCCCACCTTTCGAGATCAGTTTTAATGAGTTTGTAAATACTTGTATC
This sequence comes from Scytonema sp. PRP1, assembly GCF_036697665.2. Lineage (NCBI taxonomy): Bacteria > Bacillati > Cyanobacteriota > Cyanophyceae > Nostocales > Scytonemataceae > Scytonema > Scytonema sp. PRP1. The sequence continues at coordinate 4,611 of NZ_JBAHYJ020000015.1, forward strand.
AGTAGCAATCCGTTCTTGTAGTTTTTCAAATTCCTCAGCGACTTTTGAATCAACGGCTGCTTCTTCTTCTAATTCGGCGGCTTGCTGTTCGAGGAAGGCTTTGCGTTTTTCGTATTTCTCGCAATAGAGCTGGGCTATCTTGCGGGGGTCATCAAGGGCTTCTTTGAGTTTTGCTGCTTCGAGTTCTACTGTTTCGGCAAAATCCTTTAACCCATTGGGAAAGGAAGCAATCATTTGAGAGATAGCAGTTTTACCTAACTCAGATTCAGATTTTTCCCCTAACCAGATGTTTTGGTGATACAGCCCTGGTTTAATTTGGGGTTTGGTCGGACCATTGGGGTTATCCTTATCTGTTCCCTTAAAAGCAGACAGGGGGATGATTAAATCAACTTTTGGTTGGTTAGGGTCTTGATAATTAAGGATTTGGTCGAGGTTAGCTGGACGTAGAGTACCCTTTCCAAACCTGAACTTATCATCATCCCCATCTTTATCTGTCCACCCAAAGCGGTGTTGGATAACACAGTATTGGTCACCTTCTTGGTGTCCGGTTAACTGTCGGTATAGTTCTGTGGATATTTGTCCGTAACAGTCCCCGGTGAGGCGATAAGCTTGTTCATTGTTGATAATTCCGCCATTTTCTCCTGTGGCGTCATCTACGATGAGAACATTTAATTCTGCGTTGATGGCATTTTTGCACGAGCCAAGGAATATTGACCCATATGCACCTCTATCCTTGTTGTCAGGGCATAACTTGCTTATAATTTCCAGGTATTCTTCTGGTCCATATAGCAGTCGGCTTTTTGATGATAGTAATAGCTTATGTCCTTCGGGATGATTTTTTAATTGGTCGGCGGTAGCTTTCTCGTCCATATGTCCAAACGAGAAATTCACTCCTGGGAGAAAGTGTTCTAGCAGGCTGTTTTTCAGTTCCTCTTTAAGCAAGGAATCTGGATTGTCAGGATTGTTATCTGTATGAATCCACTGATTTAAGCGAGTGTCAAAATGTCTTGCCTCTATAACCATTTGTCTACTGGAGCTAGCTTTCCCACTCGATTTTATTTTTTCTAAACTGAATTTACATCCAACTATGAATTGTAAGCTATCATAAATTCTTTATTTAGCATGATATATTTTATTGGAAAACCTCTAATAATTATTCAATCAAAAAGAGAGAAAAGTTTTACTTTTTGACTATTTTTTATACTTATTTTTTTATATAATTTAATGATTAAATTCAAATAAATGGTATAATAATCGTGGTTTATTCAATATTAAGTAGAATGTCGTGGTGAAGGGTACTTAGGAAAGTTCTACATCTTGTTTTTTGTTAGATAGTGGCTGTTTTTGAGCGATTTTCCCCCAATATTGTTTGTCTTCGTCCGTCGGTTTAGTAGTTAATACTCTATTTTCACCTAAATCGTATAATGCCACTTCTCTATTATCTTTTATTGATGAAATGCTTAATTTTTCATCTTTTCTAGTAATTCTGTAATCTCTTCCCTCCACTTGTTCCCCTGCTCCAGGCATTAGCTTAATTCTCCCTGTTTGGTTTGCCTTTTGCCAGATTTTACCGATAGCAGGTAAGATACTTTCCGCCCACGATTTGTCTTCTGAGGTGGGTTCTGACTGTATTTTACCAGGGTTTATAGTGGAAGCTGCTTTAATAGTCTTTTCTATAGGTAAGGGTAACTTTTCCTCATTTTCATGGGATGAGGTTGCAAGGGTATTTTCTGGCTGAGAGTTATTGCTTTTATTTGATAGTGACGTATGAGTGGTTTTTTTATCTTCGCTGTCGTCAAGTAGTTTTAACTCTGCTACTGGTGTTGGTATTTGTTCGAGTTGTTTATATAATGCCGTTTCGTTTTGAGAGCTAGTGTCCTTATTATCTGAGTCAGTGCTGGTAGTGGTAGAGGTGGATGATTGAATAGCATTGGTATCACTTACCACTTGTTGTTGTTTGGCTTTATCCTTTTTGGTTGCGAGTAAGTTTGCTGTTACTGGGGTTGGAGTATTACTTACCTGGTGCTGTTCATCTATTGCGAACTGACAAGTCAGCGCTTGCGCTATCGCATTATTGATAGACGTAGTTATCATTCCATCGCTACTGTTATCTCCATCATTACCGCTGGGTAGTTTAAAAGTTTCCTCCTGTTGTGCCTTTTTCGCTTTTTTCTTCTTTTTGGGTATGACGGCGATGTAAAGCAGCGATTGGGAACGAATGGCTGATAACTTGGTGTAATCGCGTTCTTGCTTGTAAGATAGTCCAAACTCTGACTTGAGTTTTGGTAAGCTGTAGTTCTTGCTTACCTGATAGCCTGCGATGAGTACGTTCTCTTGGACATAGGTAAATCCCAACAGTTCCTTGCCTTGGAACTTAGGTAACACCTGGATATTATTTTCCTCCAAGCGCTGGACGTACTCAGATGCGGTGGGTTGTCCTTGAATCGCTTGTGCTATTGCTCCCCTAATAATCTCTTTAGCTCCAGGGGTAGAATGTTTGGCGTTAACTTCTCTTATGCTTTTAGAGCGGTTGGGACTGGTGAGAACGGTGATACCATATTCTGATTGTAACTTCTGTGCGATCGCATTATTACTGGTAGGTGTAATTTCTAATCCCAACTCAGCACTCAGCCGACGGGTGATTTCTTGAGCTTTGAAATAATCGAAAGAATCGCTTACAGTCGTACCATCCAGCCTGATACGAGAGGCAATTAGGTGTAAGTGTTCGTGGTTTCTGTCTTGGTGTCGGACTGCAACAAATTGACTGGCGCTGCTATTTTCTTCTTTGTTTGGCAAATACCCCATTTCTTTTAGGTACTCCTCTGCTACATAGCTGTACTGGCTATCATCTAGATGTTCGTGATAGCTTTCCCTATGGGCAATTGAAATAATTAGGTGGGCGCATTGCCTTGACGTTCCTTTGTTGGCATATTTGGTATCGAGAAACTGTTGGTTAAAGTCAGCTACAGTCTTTCCTGCCATGTTGGTAGTTACAAGTACAGCATCATCTTTTCCCAACACGTAGCCTAACGTGTCCAGAAAGTCAGCCTTTTTGTAAATGACAGATATCATTTATAAGTTGAAAATTAAAAGTTATTGAATACGGTTTTTGATAAAACAAACTTAAGTGACGCTCCTACACCTCACGCTTCGGGTGAGACGTAGTTTCGTGCGGGGTTAACTGAACCAAAGCTTGTTTATCGGCTTGTTCCTTTTGTACTCGCTTGATTGTATCTTTGCCAAGTTTTACCTATTTCCGCAAGAAGGATCAGTCTGTGACGGGTGTGGTCAAAACCTGTTGGTGGGGGTAGGAGGAGCTGCATGATGCGGGGGTGATGTGGTTTAACGCTGCCCATAATAAACAGTTAGGCTGCTTCAGGTTACTGCTCTCGACATTACTTGGAGGCTCCTCCGGTGAGGTGATTGATCCCTAACTGCTCAGGTATCGTCACGATTTGACTCCCCGCCATGTCGTCTTCCGTGCCAAGCTGAGAAATGCGCTTATTACTGGAGAGGAATCATGCTGCCGCCAAGCCAGATAAAGTCCGATTTTAGGTATCTGCTCTTGTAAAGGTCTGTAAATGACTCCGCTTCTGTGGAAGTTTTGCAAGGAGGCGGGAACGATCGCAATGCCCAGTCCTGCTGCAACTAAGCCGATGATAGTTTGCATTTGAACTGCCTCCTGAGCCACCTTGGGACGAAATCCAGCTTGTTGACAAATGTTAATAATCTGCTCGTAAAAGACGGGTCCCATTTTGGCAGGAAATAGGATAAATAATTCCGAAGCCAATGTGGAGAGCGACACTTGAGTCTGGGCAGACAACGGATGGGTTTCTGGCAACGCCAAGACCAATGATTCTGGCAAAAGGCACTCCACACTCAAACCTGGTTCGCTGATGGCAGAACGAACAATGCCGATATCAACCTGTTTGTGATGCAGCGCTTGAATCTGTTGAGCAGTCGTCAGTTCATGCAATCGCAGTTCTACAGCAGGAAACTGTTCTCGAAAGACCCTTACAATCTCTGGTAGTAACGTATACATTGCAGAGTCAACAAAGCCGATCGCCAACCGTCCAACCTCACCCCGCCCGATCTGTTGTGTCACAACGATAGCCTGTTCGAGTTGCGCTAACACTCCATAGGAGCGCTCTAAAAACACTTTGCCTGCTTCAGTCAGATGCACTTGCCGCTTCGTTCGTTCAAATAGCTTGACTCCTAGTTCATCTTCCAAATCACGAATCTGCTGACTGAGCGGGGGTTGGGAAATGCACAACCGCTGGGCTGCTCGACTAAAGTGTAGTTCCTCTGCCACCGCGATGAAGTAGTGCAGGTGCCGTAATTCCATCGTACTTATATGTCTAACCTATTAATCTTAGTCAAATATATATTGGACAGTCGCATGGCTGTCTCCTATCGTAAGAAATATGAGGCGCGTCTCATCGTTCTTGTATCGGAGAAAACAAATGACAAGAGACAAAAATCGTGTCGCTCCTAAAGTTTGGTTGATTACAGGATGTTCAACAGGGTTCGGACGTGCCCTAGCAGAAGCTGTGTTGAAGAAGGGCGACCACCTGCTGGCTACTGCTCGCGAACCAGAGCAACTTCGCGCTTTGATTGAGCACTATCGGGAGACTGCAAAGGCTGTACGTCTAGATGTAACATTGTCCCAAGACATACAAGCAGCGGTTGATACAGCGATCGCCACATTTGGTCGAATTGATGTGCTGGTCAACAATGCTGGCTATGGACTAATTGGAGCACTTGAAGAAGTCAATGATACCGATATTTACCAGCAGTTTGAAACCAACTTCTTTGGGGCACTCCGTCTGATCCGAACGGTCTTGCCTTTGATGCGTCAGCGAGGTAGCGGTCACATTGTGAATATGTCATCCACAGCAGGATTAGTGGGATTTGGTGGAAGCAGCATCTACTGTGGCACTAAATTTGCCCTGGAAGGCACGTCTGAAGCCCTGGCTAAGGAGGTCGAATCCTTTGGAATTAAAGTCACTTTAATTGAACCTGGGGCATTTCGCACAGACTTCAACGGACGCTCTCTAAGAGCAGCCGAACAATCCATTGATGCCTATGCGACCGTGAGCGGTGCTTCATTGCAGTGGTTCAAAGATATGGATGGTCAGCAACCTGGCAATCCAGCCGCATCGGCGGAAGCCATCATTCAAGCTGTAGAAAGTCCTCATCCACCGATGCGACTGGCATTAGGCACGGATGCCATGAGCCTGATTCAGGAAAAACTGGAATGGGTCAAAACGGATTTGGATGTTTGGCAGCAGGTGACTGTAAGTACGGATTATACAGATAGTAACAGTGAGGTAATAATTGGGTAGCTAATACCAGTTCTCTTTGAAGGCGCACAGAATCGTAGGTTGGGGAGCCACTTGCACAGTTCGGGTTTCCCGACTTGAGGAGCCAGTGCGTTGCGAGCAGCGCTGGCTCCCCAACCTACAGTTATATGCAAGTGTGAAGAGACTTTCAACTCAACGCCGGCGCGCTCCGCGATGCTCCGGAGGAGCCGCCCAAAGGGCGATGGCGCGGAGCGCCCGCTGGAAGCGATCGCCCCAACGGTTCGGAAGATAGATAGAGCCAGTCCACCCTCTACCCTTTTGCCTCTACCCTTTAGGATGTTATGCAGAAACTTTCGACCTATCCACCCAAATGAGCGTATTATGCGGAAAGATTCGGCTTAAACAGCAGCTTTGGAGTATTATACAGAAACTTTCTGTCTATCAATTGTTAGGCAGACTATTGCGTAAAGCAGTGTTTATTTTTCTGTAGATTTGTCTTTTTCGGCATAGATAGCGTCAATCACTGCTTCATTTGAACGTGCCCACTGGCAAAGCATCGCGATTGGCTCATGGAGTTTTTGACCATATTCCGTGAGACTGTATTCCGTTTTTGGAGGAACAACTGCATAAACCGTTCGATGTACCAAACCGTCACGCTCTAAACGCCTTAGAACCTGAGATAATTTTTTATATATCGGGTAGTTGTCGCTGGAATTCGCTAAACCGTTTTTTCCCATCTGAAAGGCAATGAAAAACAATTGGTGTCCAAGCATCCGATATAAGGATGAGTAGCCGTCGCACAGGGTAATCACGCTCAAAAGTTGTTTGTGTTGGCATCTGCATTGATTATTTGCTGCCTATCCATACTGCCAGTCTACTGCTTAACGTTACCAAGTGGTGCCTACTTAACATTTTGGGTAGCTAATCTCTATATTGAGAAAGTTCAATGAAACTGGGAAAAATGTAATGAAATCCATTCGTGTCACAACACGTGGCGGATCTCGGAGTTCTCACCACCAGGATGAACCAAAACCCGATTGCAGTCCTGAGTGTGTGCTGTTGAAAGTCATTGCCGCAGGAGTAAACTTTGCTGACATCATGCAGCATTCAAGGTACATACCCACTTCAATTACCACTTCCCTATACTCCTGGGATGGAAGTCATTGGCGTAGTCGAAGCAGTGGGAGCAGATGTGACAAATGTGAGAGTAGGAGAACGGATTGCAGCTATTTCGTTTGCAGCAGGTGGATACGCTGAATATCTACTGATCAAGCCAGAGCAGATAATTCGCATTCCAGATACGCTTGACGAACATACTGTGCTTGCTCTGCTAATACAGGGGTTAAGTGCTTATCTATTGCTAGATTACGCGGCAAGAATTCGACATGGTGAAAGTGTACTGATTCATGCAGCAGCAGGAGGTGTCGGTAATCTACTTGTACAACTTTCCAAGCTAATGAATGCTAGTGATGTGTTTGGGACAGCTAGTACAGAAGCAAAACGAGAAATGATCAAAAATTGGGGATGTGATTATGCCATTGATTACACCGACCCGAAATGGCACGAAACTGTCCTTCAGATCACCAATGGCAAGGGCATCAATATCATTCTTGATCCAGTTGGCGGAAGTGCGATTGCACAAAATCTATCCTGTTTGGGTGTTGAAGGGCGTTTTGTGAGTTATGGTTGGCTGTCCGGTGATTATCCTAGTTTGACAACTGCTCAATGTCAGAAGTTGCTGTTTAACAATCAGAGCGTGTCGGGCTTTGCTGTCAACGTGGTAATGGAACATCATCCTGATATTGTCGATACAGCTTTAACACAGCTTCTTAATTGGGTTCAGATGGGCAAGCTAACCCCTATTTTGGGTCAAGTTTTCCCGTTAAAAGATGCAGCAGTAGCACACGCAGCTATTTCAGCACGAAAAACGACAGGTAAAGTGATTTTACAAGTTGGTTAGTATCCTGCATAACAATCCCAATGCACCGTAACAAAGTCAATCGATGAGTTGCAGAAGTTGTTGGTGTCTGGTGATTGGAACCGTTAGCTCATGGTAAGAAAGAACCTCCAGATTTTGATGAACGTCGTAAATCCATTCCAAGCAAGATAGGGGAGCAACCAACGAAACGCCATTTTTGACGCATGGCATCAGTATTAATTTAGAAGCACCAACATGGCTGGCTCAAGCTGCGCGCATGAAAAAATGACTCAGGAACAGAATAGATCCGTCTTCTTATGGGCTATAACTTTTATAGTTTGATTGGTAATAACGTGATATGGACTCTCCCTTAGTTTCAAACTGTCACTTTGAATCGTTCTTGCACGAGTTGATGGAAGTGCCATGTCAGTCTATTCTTAGCAGTATTGACTTTGGTCGGTTTATTTCAAATCAAACCGTTGTGTTTCGCAACCAGTACGGTCGTGGTTACTTTGCTGCTTCAATTGGGGATTATTATGAAGCAACTGGTGAATTTCAGTGTGATACAGACCCTAAATTTTTTTATTTTACTCGTGAGACTGGCGCGAAGGGGATGATGGAACCTTCCTTATGGGAAGAAATTTGGAAGGTGGTTGGAGATTGTGTAGAGTTTGGGACTTACTACCAGCAGCCGATTGTTTTTCTGTTGTGGGGTGAACGTAATAAGGGTGCAGTCAGCCCTTACCACGTTGCTATCCGCGCTCATATTTTAGATTTAAGCGGTCGAATTTGACCATTGCTCATTTTAGGATTGACCCCCACTGGTCGTGCTACGGTAAAACAGTTACGGTGAAATCGCTGTTCTTGTGGTTAAAGAGCGCCGCGCTCTGTTTACCGAGTGAGAATATCCAACCAAAGATTTAATTGAATAAGCTAATCAACTTATCTAATAGAACAAACTCCGTCGTCGTCTTTATCGCTTTCTAGTTTGATTTTGAATGCAGCGGCGATGGCTTTGTCTACAAGTGCGATCGCATTCTCTACAGCATTTATAATGTGTTGGTCGTTTGTCTTTTTAGATAGGTGTCTAAGCTGCATAAGTTGGCTTTTAGCAGCCCCACCATATGCTCGTACTTTGATTAAATCTGCGGGTGGTTTTTCTCTCATAACCCGTTTTAACCCACAATTTCTCAGATACTCAGAGGCAGTTTGATTGGTAGCAGCAGCTTTATCCTCAATGATAGCTTTCTCGTCATCGAAGAGATATACCTTTAGGGATTTCTTTCTGGTAGTGTTTGAATTGCTTGTCATATAAAGTTATATATATTTTGAATTTCTGTTTGCAATTTATAATTATTTTGATTTTGGTTATGTAAAATTGGCTTAATCAAAGTCGTTACGAATAAATATACTCTTTTAACGAATCTTCCTTATTCTCAATAATTAGTTTTATTGCAATTACTTTTCATCGAAATTAATAAATTGATTTGACTACTTGAAACAGTCTGTTGGTTTATATTCGACCCTAGTTAACATACCTTGTCCAAGTACGGGGATATGGCACAATAGCAGTATCTTCCCAGTACGCCAGTGCCACCACATGACTGTTATAACCGACACAGTATGTTTATGACAATGCGTGAAATACTGCAATGCCTACAATGTTTGTGTAGTGAGATATTGTTCTAATTGTAAACGCAGGCGATCGCGGGTTAGTTATCTAGCTAAATATATTTAGATTTAAGTATAAATATAATTTAAAATACTGAAAATATTCTACAATTAGGAAATAAAAAACAAGACAAAGTGTTTTATAATGTGTTACATAACGAGACGGGTAGGATTGGGAATTTGTGATAATTGAGGTATTACTGACCCTAGTAAACATACCTTGTCTAAGTGCGGGGATATGACTTTTTAGGGCGATCCTGTGGTAGCGAGGGGATACTACTGCAATGCTGGGATATAGCTAGTGTATGTGTAACCATACCATGAGTTGAACAATACGTATGTACTAAGGATACTCCTACTATGCTGGGGTATTGTGAGGGAAACAGGAGCATAGTCGGAGATGACATTTTCTCAGTATGAGGTTATGGTATAAGCAAGTACAGAGCAGCACTTATATTCTACGATTTGTCTATCATCTATTAATACAATTCTCGTGCTGTAATACTTCAATTGTGAAGCGCGTGGTTAGTAGGGTTTAAAGGGAGGGAGATGACTACAGAATTTGTTATACCGCAGATAAAGAGGAGTGGGAATACGGAGACGGGGAAGATGTTCAACTACTTGATATCTAACCCGATGGAGATGGGGTTGGTAGAGACAGTAGTATATACCCTCAAAGCGTTTTGGTTGCCCCTGTCGATGCATTCAGTTGGGATTAGGGGAGAAAAACTGAGGAAGGTTGCCTTATGGGCGATTGGAGTATTGGAGAGCCAGATTCAGACGATTAAGCGTGTGTGTGGATTGGAGGAGATATCACAGTTGGTACTGATTACCCCTATGGTTAGTCCGCAAACAGCAGCAGTGGTTTCTCCTGCTGTAGCGTATCAAGAACCAAATAGTAATGCTTCTTCTTCTGTTGCTACACTTGCCCAACAAGAAGAATTATCCCAACAAAACGCATCTAGGGTAGAGGATAATTATGATGACTTTTTTGATGATGATTCGGATGTGATACCTGCGGGGGCGATTGAGGGGGATGCAGGATTTAGGGTGTGAACTACCTACACGCTCCCTGACAGTACAGTGTAGGCTTCCAGTTTCAATGGATGTTGCCTTCTTCCCATGAACGAAGTCCAGTAATTTGCAAAGGGCAAGTTAAAGGCGTTACTATACTAAAGGGAATATTTTAGCGCAGCCGCAGAATTCGGAACTCAAATTTTTGGAGTGGTTGCTTCTCGCAAGTTTTAGTCAAGTCAATGGCTTGCCAGACCGCAGTTAAAGCAACACAACCCATGGTACTGATCGGGAGAGAGTTCAATGATTGCTCTAGCTGGGATCGCCATCCAAAACAAAATCTATTCAAGTTCAGCATCTGTTGTGTACCGGGGTATCAGGGTGCAGGATGGTCGGGCAATCATCGTCAAACTACTTAAGCAAGATTATCCCTCTTCTCAAGAACTAATTCGCTATAGGCAGGAATATGAAATTACCCGTTCCCTCAAAGAGGAAGGAGTCATCAAAGCATATAGCCAGCAAGATTATCAGCGCACACTCGTTATTCTGTTGGAAGACTTCGGTGGAGAATCTATCGAAAGATGGATGCGGCAGCAACCAAACTTTTGTCCGATACCTTTATCCAATTTCTTACGATTAGCAATCGATATCACAGATATTTTGGGCAGAATTCATGCTGCTGGAGTCATTCACAAAGATATCAATCCTAGCAACATCGTCCTTAATCCGAATACTGGCGTTGTCAAAATTATTGACTTTGGTATTGCCACCCGCTTTAACCGCACCAATCCGACGTTCAAAAGTCCCCATGTGTTAGAAGGCACGCTTGCCTATCTGTCGCCAGAGCAAACCGGGCGGATGAACCGTTTGCTCGATTACCGCACCGATTTTTACTCGCTTGGCGTAACATTCTACGAACTGCTCACCGGACAGTTACCGTTTCTCACAACCGACATCCTTACGCTAGTCCATTGTCATATTGCCAAACCACCTATACCGCCATATAAACTGAACGCAGCGATTCCTAAACCCGTTTCAGACATCATTCTCAAACTGATGGCGAAAAACGCAGAGGATCGCTATCAAAGTGCCTGGGGGATCAAAGCGGATTTAGAACGCTGTAGCGAGCAATTTACAACAACAGGTCAAATTGCTCATATTCAATTAGGTCTGCAAGATGTTTCGGATCAGTTTCAGATTCCCCAAAAGCTGTATGGACGCGAAGCGGAGATAAAAGCATTATTGGCGGCGTTTGAAAGAGTAGCCCCAAGAGGGAATGTTGGCGAAGCCCACCGACCAGAGTCAGGCATAGAAAATCCTCAATTCAAAGTCGAAATGATGTTGGTTTCTGGCTATGCGGGAATTGGGAAATCAGCATTAGTGCAGGAACTCTATAAGCCGATCACAGCAAACCGCGGTTATTTTATTTCTGGTAAATTTGACCAATTCAGGCGCAATATTCCCTACAGCGCCATTGTGGATGCCCTGCAAAAGTTGGTGCAGCAACTTCTGGGGGAACCGGATGAGCAAGTGCAACAGTGGCGATCGCGTCTGCT
>NZ_JBAHYJ020000085.1:0-15454 GCF_036697665.2 Scytonema sp. PRP1
TTAGGGCTGTGGCACGGTAATAGTCATCTTCAATACTACGTACGGAATCAAGGGCTTGCTGTAGTATTTCAGGCAGATATGGCGCTAGTCCACCCAGGGCTGTGGCACGGTAATAGTCATCTTGAATAACACGGGCGGCATCAAGAGCGATAGCAAGTAGAGATTTTGATAAGTGAGGAGCTAACGCGCCCAACGCTTCTGCTCGTTGTTCGGATTCTTTGACTTGCTGGGCATATGCTAGTCCTTGTGCTGGACTCCACAACTTCTGCTTTACTAGTGCTGCCATCAAGTGACCGGGAATATTTTTTGCCAAGCTGTTTAGAGAAGTTGTAATCAGAGCATAGCGGCATTGTAATGCAATTGACTTGCTTGGGTTTTCCTCAAACATCTCCTCTGCTAACCGCCAAGCACGAGCTACATCTGTCACAAAATTGCCAGTTTGTCCCAAGCGCTCGCACGTCTCATACCAACCATTACGTCCTTGTGCAGTTTCCTCCATTAATAGCTGGTGTAACTCCTCTGTTCTGCTTGCCTGCTCTAAATGCCAACTCAGGTTAGCGTGGATATAGCCGTCATCAGGAAGCGTATGCCATAGTCCTTGCTCAGTTTTGCTGCGGTATTGATCCAATAATATAGAATGAGCAGCAGTCAAGCTCAATCCTAAACCAGGTAGCTCTTCTGGTTTATGAGGAGATGAATCGCTTGTTAGCAATCGCTTTGCAACATCATGCATTAAGTCGTGCAGTCTGTAAGTTTGCTTTTGGTTATCCCCAGTTGCTCCTGCCAATAGTAATGCTTTGGCCTTGAAGGAGCGTAGTGTTGTCAAAGCTTGTCTAGGGTTAATCTCCCATAACATTGCTGCCATTGTGTGAGTAATAACTACATCTTCTGGCAAGACACCAAACCAAGCAAATTGTCGTAGCATTTCTGGGGTTAACCAGCGCAAGCTGAGGCGAAATGATGCAATGAGACTGTAGTGTTTCCTTTGTTCCTCATGAATACAACTATCTGCTCCTGGTGTTTGCAGCGATTCTAAACGAGCAATTTCTGAGCGCAAGTCTTCCAGCAATTCTTGCCACGATACCCCATCTGCCACTTGAGCGGCTGCTAAATCCAGTGCTAATGGTAAATATCCCACAGTCTGTGCTAGTTGTTGCGCCTGCTGCTGTTCTGCTTTAGTTAATGGATTGTTCTGAGATTTTTGTAACAACTCCAATGATTCGTCTGGCGTCATCACATTTAAATCATAGGAAATTGCTCCCTTTATCGTTGCTTCTCTTGTTGTAACCAGAAGTTGACAACTAGACCCCCCCACTCGAAATGGTTCTACGTGTTCTGGATTCCAAACATCATCCACAACCAGCAGTGCTTTTTTGTCATGAAGTAATGTCCGTAAATGCCTGGATGCACCATCTAGGGTGAGAGGTTTATAGTCATAATCCCCTAATGCTTGAATCCAAGCACTTAACAGTGATAATAAATCTGGTTGTTGACCCAATGTTACCCACAGTACCCCATCTGAGAATTGTGCTTGCACCTGTGGGTCATGCGCTACCGCTGCTGCTAACGTCGATTTTCCAATTCCACCCAAGCCATAAATGGCGCTAACGACTAATGTCCCTGTCCTGTTACCTTGATTTGACAGCAAACGTGTTTTAATCTGTTTGTGATGCTCTGGGCGTTCTACAAAATACTGAGGTAGATATGGCACCTGAAAGGGAGCACCTGTGGCAGGACGCTTGTAAGTTCCAAAGTAGACATTTCCATATACATCTCTGAAGACTATACTGTTATCAGTAACACTCCCAACGTTCTGGTCTTGGTTGGCTGTTGAACTTTGGTTTATTGGGGACACTGAAGCTAAATCGACCTGACCTTCTGGCAATTCTGGATCTGCCACTAACACCATTGATGATAGAATTTCGTTAACCCAACTTAGATTAAAAACAAACTCACAGATACGGTTAGCAACTTTTAACTTTTCCTGATGCTTGATTACTAATCCTATCTTTATTAACTCTTGTTGTTCTTTAGACTGATCAAATATCAATTCTCCTTGCTGCAAAATTTGCTTATATATTTTTAATAGATTTGAAGCCTGATCATTATTGCTGAGAATATGTTCTTGAATAGTCCTAAGGTATTTTGTCTCTTTCTTACTTTCCCAATTTTTAATGAAGTTTTGTACTAAATCCTCAACAAACTCTACTTCACTACCTTCTGAAATGGGAAATGAATAATTACCTATGAGTTTATAAAAGTAGTCACTAAGAAATGATTGCTCTCCTGTCCATAACTGCACCTCTCTATATAAAGCCAAAGCATTACTGACATTTCCTACCAATTCTTGAGCCATTTTTGTCTGCTCTCTTTCTGCTTCTTTGTCTCGGCTAGCAGTTAAAAAATTGTAATCGTCATCACTTAATTTTTTACCTATTTTCCAATCCATAGCCGCTTGCAATGCTGTACCGCGCAACAGCTTTGATTCCTCCTGGCAGTTAGATTTTAACCAAGATTCTATTTGCTCTGCATAGGGTCGTAAATCAGCTAATACTTGATCAACCCAACACAGATTAAACACCGTTTCATAAATGCGGTTATAAACTTTTAACATTCCCTGTTGTTTAACAACTAAGCCTGACAGCAATAATTCCATTTGTTCTAGGCTATTATCTACTTTGACTTTACCATTTTGCAAAATTTGCTGGTAGAGACCTAGAAGCCGACTAGTATGCTGCTCGTTTCTTAATAGGCGGTCACGAATCGTCTTTAAATGCTGCGGCTCATCATGATACTCCCAATCTTCTATCACTTGTGTTCGTACTATTTGTTCTAGCCAAGATACCTCATCATCAATAGGTACTGATGATGGAGATTTTAAAAGAAGATCGCAAAGTTTTTGAGTGAGAAATGGCTGACCTCCCGTCCAGTCCAACACCAATTGGAGTATCCTTTGAGGATTGTTGAGTTTCCCCGCAAAGCCCTGAGCTAGTCGTTGTGCTTCATTGAATTGAAAACCATGCAGTTCAACTGCCTTGCCAATATTAAAGGGTGTGCGTTGTTTATCTTTAATTAAATCTGCTGGTGTAGCAACACCAAAAAGTGTGAAAGTAAGACGCTTATACTTTTGGTTGAACTCGCGTTTATTGTAACAAGCTCGAATAAATGCAAAAAAATCGTCTACATTAAACTCTAAACCGAGAACGCTATCAATTTCATCAATAAAAATTACAACATTTTCCTCTACTGAGTCTAATAAAACATTTTCAATAAATTTACTTAATTGCCTTATAGGAGGAAGTGACTTACATTCATTCCACCAACCTGGAAAATCTAAATTAAAGCTATCTGCAATGATTTCAAGTAGAGTACTATACCACTGTTTTGGATTCTCAAGATCAGTCCCAATTTCACCAGAAATATCAATATTAGCGCAAACAAAGCCTGCTCTTTCCAACCTACGTAGTGTTCGGATTAGCAAGCTAGTCTTGCCCATTTGCCGCGAGTTCAACACATAACAAAACTCCCCTGCCTTAAGCCACTTATAAAGGTCTTCATCAGCTTTTCGCTTGACATAGGTGAGGTTATTAAGAGGTACAACTCCCCCAACTTTATAGTCGTAACTTGAGTCTGGCTCTATACTCATTCAGAAACTCCAAAGCAATCACATAGGTATTTTTTATATAGTTGGCAGCGAATTGTAACTCGATTGCCTTGCAAATTTACTAGTCCCATTCTATGTAATTTAAATCTTATACTAGTTTCTAAATTAACAGGAGATACACTGATAATGACCTTTTTAATAGCATCTAAAAGCTGACTATTTTCTTCTAACTGAAACAGATGCTGTCGCAGATGATCGCCATACAATTCAGCTTCTGTATGAGCAGTATTTAATAGTTTTTTTAGCGTAACCCGCCCTTTTGAAATTTGTTCAATAGCTTTTATCACTAGAACAGGATGTCCTCCCACTAAATCCATAAGCTCCTTGATTTGAGTATCATTCCAAGACAAGCAATAGGCTTTTACTAAACAACGTACCTGTTCTAGATTAAATTCTTTTGGTTCAACTGTAAGTCCTACATTATGCAGTGGTGATTTATTAATATCAAAAGTTCCATATACCTCTGTAGAATGGACTATAATTAAACGAAGTTTTTGAAATTTTTTGTCATAACCTGCCTCAGCTTTCTGATTCCAACTGCGTAACAGACTGCAAATATCCGCACTAATTTTAGTTTGTTCAAAAACTAAATCTATGTTCAACAACGCTAGCACGAATGGTTTACTAAATTCTGTCAGTACGTACTTCAAATAGTCTGTCGTCTTATAAAGAGGAGCCAAATTAGTTTCATAATCAGTATTTAAGGGTTTGGATAACTCCAGTTCTTTACCAAGGGCTACACAGAACCAAGACAGGAATTTGTGTGTGTCAATTAGATTCTCACTACCTGCTAATTGAATATCTAAAACACAAGTTTGATAATTATGTTTCTCAACATAATCTATAACCCTGTACATTAACCGTTTTTTGCCCATTCCTTGAGGGGCTTTAATTCGTATCAAACCACCATTACGCAAAATTTCTTGGTAACAATCATCTTCTATAGGAGGGCGGTCTACGTAACAAGCTGGCAAGGGTGGTGCTTGAAATGCCCTCTGCCCCTCTGAACTTGCACTAGAGTTTAGAGGGGCTGCTGAGGGTTTGGGGTTTTCTCCGGAATTGTTTGTGGCAGCGGTTTCAGTGCCATTGGCAGACGAACAGGCGTTTGAGGCGGGAAACAGTCTTCCAGGAAAAGCAAAGTGCTATTGTAGACAACACTATCTTCCTTTTGTGCTGAAGCAATCTTACAAATGGTGAGATGGTCAGCACCAGGTATCTCTATAAGGGGGAGATCCTTGCTAAATTTTGCACTAACGGCATCGACAATAATGCCGAATGCTCCAAGAGGAGCAGTTTCGCCGTAACACTGTACAGGAATCGTCCTTAGACGCTCATGCTTCCAGTAAACTTCGTCCAGTTCGAGAAGACGGGAGTGTCCGTGCTGCAACTCTTCAACACTAACTGTGAGACGCCCAATGTTCAAAAGTAAAGAGTTGATGGATTGAGCAAAATTGGCTCGACTAGAACCAGTATGGGGTGTAGCTAGAAAAACAATACCCTTAGTTTGTTCTACTATCTGCTTCCAGCGAGGTGGTCCAAAATCTAAGGCACTACGCAGCATTTGTTTTACTAGAAGTCCACCCATACTATGAGTGATGAAAACCAGAGGGCGCTGGCCAATCCTTCGATTCTCTAACACTTTAAGGATAAGGTTTGCCTGCTTTGCCAGTGGCAAAGTTGGTCCATGCCAATCTGAAGGTTCTATGTCATAGTCCAATGACCATATCCCTAGATCAGTCCGCTCCTGCCCCAGCCAAGCAGGCCAAAAGCTTAGCTCGGCTGGCTTAAATTTTTTGCCGGGTTGGGTACGGAGTGTGTCGATTTCCTGTGGCTGTGTATGCCAGGTTGTTAAACCGTCGCCACCTAAACCGTGGACAAAAATTACATCGCCACTACGATTGGAGTTGTCGCAACCAATGATAGGAATTAACTTAGGGTCTGCCATAATAAAATTTTATAAAATATCAAATAATAGTCACGGTCATCCAATGAATATTTTAGGTGGATTTCTCTGTTCTAAACTGTTCAGGACTTACTCAAAAATAACGTAATTCTGTCATTGCGACCGAAGGGAAGCAATCGCAAAGCCCTATTTTTCGTCGCGAGTGCGTAAGTCCTACTATTTTCAGGTCAGTTTTTGTGCAAAATCATAAATCTTCATATTGAAAACGTGTCTCTAATGAAAGCAGTTTTATATAAATCTTCTAATGAAGAGCTTGAGTAAATATTTAAAGGCATATACCAACAAATAACCGAAGACTGGTAAAACTGCATAAATCTGGCTGCCGTGGCGGGAATGCCTACCCTTATTCTGTCGAGTTTCGCCGCATGTCTACGCTGGATACCTTCTTGAATGCCCAATCATCAAAAGTTGGTAAAATGGAAAAAACTCAACCTGCTATCTTTAGGCGCAAGTCTCCGAATCAACGGCGATATGAGGATGTGCGCTCGCGGGAATATTTGTTACCAAAGGAACCAAAGGAAGTGGACGCGATGCTGGCGATCCGCGTGGGCGCAACACCGGGATATGAAAATCCAGCGCGGGAGTCATCCGACGGCTGAAAGCGAAGCATTTCCCTAACACAGGTGGCGATCGCTCTCTTCCACCTCTGCATTTGTCCGCAGATAATCTCGCAGGCGATCGCATCCATAAGTCAGTAAATCCAGATTGAGAACTCGCTGCAAATTCCACAGGATAAGCGTGTTATCCTCACTGACTGAAGCGACAAATCTTCCATCAGCGCTGTATGCCACTCCCCTCACGGCAGCAGTGTGACCTTTAAGGGTCGTCAGTTCTGTGCCATCTAGCTTCCAGAGTTTCACTGTGCCATCCACACTGCCAGAAGCAATAATTTGACCGTCAGGGCTAAACGCCACTCCCCACACCGCAGCCGTGTGACCTTTCAAAGTTCTCACTAACGTGCCATCCAGTTTCCACAGCTTCACTGTATTGTCCCCACTGCCAGAAGCGAGGATATTACCTTGAGGGCTAAATGCCACTCTCCACACCGCCGCGTCATGACCTGTAAGCGTTCTCAACAGTGTACCATCCAGTTTCCACAGCTTAATCGTTCCGTCTGCACTTGCCGAAGCAATGGTCTGACCATCTGGACTAAATGGTACTTGCCAAACAGTACTAGTATGCCCTTTAAAAGTCTTGAGTAAAGTGCCATCTATCCGCCAAAGTTTGACGGTAGTATCTTCACCTCCCGAAGCGAAGGTATTTCCTTGCGGACTAAAGGCAACAGTCCACACAGGCGCAGAATGACCTATGAAAGTCCTGACTAAAGTTCCGTTTCGCCGCCAGAGTTGCACTGAATTTTCGTTACTGGCGATCGCAATTAACTTACCATCGGGACTGAAGGCAATTGAGACAGAGCCACCCTTATGACCATGCATTGTCGTGAGCAGTTTGCCTTGGCGGTTCCAAAGTTTAGCTATCCCGTCAACGCTTCCTGTCGCGATCGTCTTGCTGTTTTCTCGTTTTCTCGTTCCCATGTTAAGTATGGGAACGGAGAGCTTGAAGATGTTGTCGCGCTTGATTTTGAGCGATGATTAAGCAGGCACTTGAATACTTTGGCTTCCCGCCAACCCAAATGCTGTGTGAATCGCTTGCAATGCCTTAACACCTTCCTCTTGCGCCACAACACAGCTAATTTTGATTTCCGAAGTGGCAATCATTTGGATATTAATTTGATGATGTGCGATCGCTTCAAACATTGTAGCCGCTATGCCTGGTTGTCCTACCATTCCTGCTCCTACAACACTGACTTTGGCGATCGCACTATCCAATACCACTTCACCCCATCCATATTCTGCGGCTACTTGCTGGAGCATTTTTTGCGCTGCTTGTGCATCCATCCTGGCGACGGTGAAGGCAATATCCCGTCTGGGAACGCCATTGATCACATGACAGCGCTGGGATTGAATAATCATGTCTACACTGATGTTATGTTCTGCCAACAGTCCAAACAGCTTCGCGGCTGTTCCTGGACGATCTTGTACTTGGCGAATTGCTAGACGCGCTTGGTTCATATCTAGGGCGACACCACGGACAGGGGATGAGGAGCCAGCCCCGTGCGGGGGTTCCCCCCGCCCGTGCGACTGGCGTGGGGATGAGCGGGGTGATTTGTCTGCCCCGACTTCCCCGACTTCAAAGGCGGTGTGGAGGGCTGCAACGGCGCGATCGCAATCTGCGTTGTCAATTACGCAACTGACTTTAACTTCGCTGGTGGAAATCATCTTGATGTTGACGCCAGCTTCTGCAAGGGTGGCGAACATCTTTGCCGCAACACCAGGACGCCCGATCATTCCCGCACCTGCAATACTGACTTTGGCAACATTCTGCTGTACCATCACTTCAGCTTCTTCAGTTTCAGCAGCTTTGTGAGAGCGCAGAACAGGAGCAATTGCTGCCGCTACGGCTTCCGCTCGTTTTAAAATAGGTGCCCTCACGGTAAAGGCAATGTCATTTGTATTACCTTCATGAATTGATTGAATAATTAAATCTACGTCCACATCCTGAGTGGCAATTTCCCCAAATAACCGTGCTGCAACGCCTGGTTTATCTGGTACACGCAACATGGACACTTTGGCTTGATCGGTGTCAAATTCTACATCATCAACGGGACGGGCAATTTCCAAATTGACAAGTGCGCGCGGACGCGGTGTTGGTGAAATGACCCAAGTCCCGGGATCATCTGTCCAACTCGAGCGTACTACTAGGGGAACGCCATAGTTGCGGGCAATTTCCACAGCACGGGGATGCAAAACTTTTGCCCCCAAACTTGCGAGTTCCAGCATTTCATCGCTGGTAATTTCATCTATTAGCTGTGCTTCTGGAACCAAACGGGGATCTGTCGTTAAAATCCCTGGCACATCGGTATAAATTTCACAAAAATCTGCTCGCAATGCTGCTGCTAAAGCCACGGCTGAGGTGTCTGAACCGCCACGTCCCAAGGTAGTAATTTCCAATTCCTCAGTTCTGGTAATACCCTGGAACCCTGCCACAACAATAACTTTGTTTTGATTAAGATGTCGCTTGACCCGCTCTGTTTCGATATGCAAAATTCGCGCTCGAGTGTGTGCCGCTTCGGTAACAATTCCTACTTGCGCCCCTGTCAGAGAAATTGCTGGCTGTCCAAGTTCTTGCAAAGCCATACTTACTAAGGCAATGGTGACTTGTTCACCGGTGGAAAGCAACATATCCATTTCCCGGCTGTTGGGATTGGTTGAGATGTCGTATGCTAGCTTAACGAGTCCATCGGTGGTTTTACCCATTGCGGAAACCACAACGACAACAGAATTTCCTGCCTTAACAGTTTTGCACACGCGCTGTGCGACAGCTTGAATACGTTCTACTGAACCGACAGATGTACCACCGTATTTCTGAACTATGAGCGGCATAAGCTTAATGTAGTCAATCGTCCCTGGGAAACCTATTTGTTCATTATATTTCTTGCACCGTATCTAATTTCATAGAATCCCAGTAAACTTGCTGCAACGAGCAACGCCAATAAGTCGTAAATTGCTCTGTAAGCTAGGGTTGCGCCTAAAATTGCTACAGGAGAAAATTTTGTCTTGAGAAAATGCAAAACGACAATCTCAAAGACTCCTAACCCAGCAGGGACGTTACTGACGACACCTGCAAACATCGCTAATGAGTAGATTCTCAACACATCCAGAAAAGATACAGATGGATTAGCGGGAAGCAGAAAATAGAGAACTGCTGCAGCTATCATCCAGTCAAAGCTAGAAACGACTACCTGAGCCAAAGATATCTTGAAAGAAGGAAAACGAAACTCTTGCCCACGAATAACTAACGGTTGTTTAATGAAAATACTTCCCAATAAATAGGAAACAACCACCAGCAGGAAAATAACGCCGATAGAACGTGTGTTTGTAAAAGGTAAATGTGTTTGAGTGGGAATTTGTAAGGGGTTGAAGAGAAATATTACCCCAGATACAGCAAACACTCCCAACCAAAAAGTGAAATTAGCAAAAGCAATGATTTGGGCGATCGCCAGTGCTGGTACTCCCCAACTGGAGTAATAACGGTAACGGATAGCACTGCCAGTCAGTAGGGCAAAACCTATCGTGTTGCCCAATACAGAGCTAACAAACCCAGTAAAAGCAACTTTGTTAAAAGCTAGAGAACGACCAATATACTTAAAACCGAGGATATCATACCATATCATCACCAGATAGCCTAAGCCAGACAACCAAATTGACAAACTCAAGCGACTTTTGGGAATTGTGGCGAGCGATCGCAACACATCATGGTAATTATACTCACGCAGTTCGTTGCTAATCGCCCACACGGAAAGTACCAGAAGCAGCAAGCCAAACAACGAACTGAAGTTGAGTCGGAGTTTTTCAAGCATAGTGCAAAGGGAGGATGGGGAGAATTATGACTCATGACTAAACATTCGTAAAATTTCCATTGAGTTGACACACAATTGACACATTGCTGGCGTAAGCTTTGAATTGCAATGTACAGACGTGCCATGGCACGTCTCTACAATTAATGACAAATGACTCTTTTCAGGATGCCTTAGCTGGTTCGACAATTCACCTGCGACGAGGGGTAAATTTACAAGTTTGCCACAGTTCGGGGAAAACTCCAGCGATCGTTTTTCTCCACGGGGGAACGGGGAACCGCTTTAATTTTCGTTCTCAGTATGAGTTTGTTCAAAGCCAAGGTTGGGAAGTTCTGGTGTATGATTTAGCAGGACACGGACAGTCTAGTCCCTACTCTCGCTACTCAATAGGGCGACATCGTCGAGATTTACAGCGATTATTGTATCAGTTCGGCATTGAGTCGCCAGTGCTGTGTTGCCACAGTTATGGAGTTCCTCTTGGTTTAGAGTTTAGCCAGTACAACTGTGTGAGTGGCTTGATTTTAATTGCCGGTGGAACTCATGACTTAGCGCCTTGGTGGGAAATTCCGCTGATGAAGTTTATGGCTTGGGGTGGCAGATATTTATACTATGTGCTTGGTGTACAGACAATATCAAACTTCTTTTCGACTTCTTACCGCCACAGTGTCATAAAACGGTTTTTTGCGGAAAACCCGACACCAACAGATTTCCACTCCTACAAAGCCTTAGAAATTTTCTGGGACTATAACTTTTTTGCGCGTCACCCTGCGCCGAAAAATTTACACATCCCTGCTTTGGTGATTACCGCAGGTCTTGACCCAATGTATACACGCCAGATGGGGGATGAGTTAGTTAAACATTTGGTCAACGGGACTCATCTACATTTTACGAATGCGGGACATCTTGTAATGGCAGAGTGTGCGGATTTAGTCAACGATGCTATATTTAAATACCTTATTGGGATCAATACACAAACGCCTTCATCCTTGCAAGCGAAAACCTTGTAGACATTAACTAAACAATACACTTTACCATCATTTCATTTGGATTTTATCCAATATTGAACTGTTATCAACCGATATTCTTCATGAACTGCTTTAACTCTAAAATGGTGGTACTGGTTTCGGTGCTTAGTTTATGTAGCTGTAATTACTTGAAAAAGGCACAAGCACAGGAACCACAACCTGACTTTTCACGTTCTGTGGAAAAACGAACGCGAAACCTAACCCCCCAGCCCCCTGACCCTAATCCCCACTCCGTGGGGGCCCCGAGTTCCCTAAAAGGGAAGGGGGAGAATTTAAAGCCTCTCTCCTTGCAGGAGAGAGGTTTGGAGAGAGGTTTGACCGATCCCGTGAAAAGTAAGGTACCACAACAGATGCGTCCGCCAACCCCAGCTTCTGTGTTACCGCCACAACCAAGTGTTAGAGATTTATCCACCCCCCAAACTTATAAAATTGAAACCTACAATAGCGAAGTTATGCAGGGAAGTCGCAGTTACGGCGTTGCTTTACCTCCTGGCTATAACCAAAACCCAAATCAACGCTATCCAGTTATCTTTCTCCTCCACGGTGGACACGGAAATGCTGACCATTGGTTTGCAAAAGGAGATGCCTTAACAATCCTGCAACAACTTTATGCAACAGGCAAGTTGCCACCCAGTATTGTCATCACACCAGATGGTAATGATAAACGTGGATCTAGCCCCTACTGGGATCCCGATTATATTGATGGTCCTAATGGTAAAGTTTCCACAGCGATTGGCGATGAACTGGTGAAAGTTGTCAAAGCCCGCTACCGTACAATTCCCAATCCTGCTTTTTGGGCGATCGGTGGACAATCTTCTGGAGGTTGGGGTGCAATGAATGTGGGATTGCATTACTTAAATCGTTTCCGGATTTTATTTAGTCATAGCGGTTACTTTCAGGATAAGAGTGGACCGCAAAATAGCCCAATCACTTATATCAAGACGATTCCGCCTCAAGCTAAAAAACGCTTACGGGTCTACCTAGATACGGGTTTAGCAGATACTGAAATAGGACTTGACGAAGCCAAAAAATTTAGTCAAGTCCTCACTACAGAGAAAATTTATAATATGTTTTATCAGTTTCCGGGAGGTCACACTTGGGACTACTGGCACGAACATCTGGCAGATTCGCTAATATTTGTAGGCAGGCAATTTAAAATCTCGGCGATGATTGCACACACTAAAGATAATTTGGGTTTTGAGAAGCCATGAAATTATCTAAAGTCTTAATTGGGGTTGCAGGTACGCTGGTAATTTTGACTGCAACAGGGTACTGGTATGTATTTATCTTAGGTGCGCCGCAGCTAGATCCACCTCAAGAACAAACAAATAGTGAGTTAAAGTTTCAACTAAAAACTTTTAACAGTCAAGCAATGGGTACACAACGGCAATATGGCGTCATTTTGCCTCCAGGCTATGACAAAAATCTCCAACAGCGCTATCCTGTTATATTTTTACTACATGGCGGTCATGATGATGCCCGTGCTTATGTTGATAAATATGCAGTTTTCAACGTACTGCATGAACTATATAAAAGTAAAAAACTACCACCGTCTATCGTAATTACACCAGATGGAAATGATCAGCGAGGTTCGAGTCCTTTGTTCGACCCTGATTATTATGATGGATCTCATGGTAAAGTGGGGACGTTGATAGGTTCGGAGTTAGTACAGCTCGTCAAGTCACGCTACCGCACGTTAGAAAGCCCAAAGTTTTGGGCGTTGGGTGGTCTGTCTTCTGGGGGATGGGGCGCGTTTAATATTGGGTTACGCTATTTGCAAAACTTCAACATCCTGTTTAGCCATAGCGGGTATTTTACCGATAACAGCGGTCCGCAAAATAGCCCTCAACAGATTGTACAACAGTTACCGATTCAAGATAGAAAGCAACTGCGTGTATATCTTGATGCTGGAAAAAGCGATCGCAATTTACTAGCTTCCACTCAAGCATTTCACGAAACCTTAGACAAGTTAGGTATAGAAAATGTGTTTTATGCCTTTCCTGGGGGACATGGTTTGTCAGGTCCAGATGTCGGCTGGAATTACTTTCACAAGCATCTCAAAGATTCGCTATCCTTTGTTGGAGAACAGTTTAAAAAAGGAAGGGTTAGTAGATAGTAGATAGTGGTTAGTAAGTAGTGGTTAATGGTTAACAACTCCCAACTAACAAATGTAGAGACGCGCCATGGCGCGTCTCTACAACTACTCCTGTCACGCTCGAAGATTACCTATTAACGAACCGCCAAGACGCCAAGAACGCCAAGGAAAAGATAAGTAATCTTGTACCGGGAAGGGAGTAACAACTAACAACTCATCATGACTAATGAATACTGAATTAAGAACTCGGATTGGACTTTGGAGTGCAGCTTTCCTTACAGGTTTAGTCGGAGTGGTAAACTTGGTGTCAGCAGTGACACCTAACCTGCATGAGCGAAATCACTGGTTAAAGCAATTTTTGCCGTTTGATATTCGCGCTAGCGGTCATATATTTGCTGCGCTGACTGGCTTTGTGTTGCTAACACTTGCGGCGAACTTGTTGCGTCGGAAACGACTTGCTTGGTTGCTTACTATTACTTTACTGATTATTTCTATTCTCAGCCACTTGATCAAGGGACTGGATTTTGAAGAAAGTTTCTTGTCTGGTGTCCTGCTGATGCAATTACTCTTGATGCGTGATGTGTTCACAGCAAAATCAGATCCTCCTTCGATCGCACAAGGAGTGCGGGTGTTAATTGCTGCTTTGCTGTTTACTTTGGCATACGGGACAATTGGATTTTACTTGTTAGATGGCAAATTTTCGGAAAATTTTAATTGGGGTGAAGCCATAGCTCAAACTTTCGCTATGTTCTTTACAGAAGATAATGCCGGACTACAACCAAAGAGCCGATTTGGAGAATTTTTTGCCAATTCTATCTATATTATTGCAGCAAGTACGATCGCTTATGCAGTATTCATGCTGTTAAGACCAGTTTTTCAACGTAATTCTGCTACCCTTAAAGAGCGGCAGCAAGCAAGAGATATTGTAGAACAGTATGGACGCTCTTCTTTAGCAGCATTTACATTGCTAAGCGATAAAAGTTATTTTTTTAGTCCTTCTGGTCGCAGTGTGATTGCTTATGTCCCTAGAGGACGGGGTGCGATCGCCCTAGGTGATCCCATTGGACCTGTTGAAGACCGTGAAGAAGTCCTTGTGAGTTTTCAGCAGTTTTGCCAACGCAACGACTGGTATCCGGCATTCTACCAAATTTTACCCAATGACATTGACCTCTACAAGTCACACGGCTTTCAGGTAGTTAAGATTGGGGAAGAAGCGATCGTTGACCTCAAAGCCTTTACCTTACAAGGAAAAGCGGGTAAAAACTTGAGAACAGCAGTCAATCGCATGACTAAGCTGGGGTACGAAGTCAAATTTTACCAACCACCGATTGCAGATAACTTGTTGCGCCAAATCAAAACAGTCAGTGACGAATGGTTGCAATTGGTGCAAGGTTCAGAAAAGAAGTTTTCTCTAGGTTGGTTTGACGAAGCATACCTGCGGGAGTGCGAAATCGTTACAGTGCAGTCCTCCCACGGTGACATCATCGCCTTTGCCAATATTTTGTCAGAATACCAGCTCAATGAAGTGACTAACGATATGATGCGACACCGAAAGTCTATCGAAAATGGAACGATGGACTTTTTATTTATTTCTATGTTCCAGCATTATAAAGAGCGAGGTTACGATGGTTTTAACATTGGTCTTTCTGCTCTTGCTGGAGTGGGTGAAACCCAAGAGTCACAACGTTTAGAGAAAGTATTGTACTATCTTTACAAGCATTTAGAACGGTTCTACAATTTTCAAGGCTTGCACGCGTACAAAGACAAGTTTCACCCGCGTTGGGAATCACGATATCTGGTTTATCCCAATTTAACGGCTTTACCCGACGTAGTTGTGGCATTGGTTCGTGCTGATTCAGGCGATCGCCTTTTAGATTATTTCAAAGGGTGAAACCTGAATCAACTTCGTAGTCAGGACTTTAGTCTTTATTTTATCTTCCTACTCGCTTCCTGCTCAAAAGCCTTTGCAACCCTTGAAGCCGCTTGTTTGGCGTGTAAGTCTTGCAGACAGGTTCCCCCAACAAAGCAGCGTGTCTGTAGGACATAACTTTTCCAATACGCAAATATGCAACGCCGTAATTTTACAGTGAGAAGGAACTCTCATATCATGTCCGGCTAATTAGTTATGATTCCCACGTTAATTGCACCCCACCCCTTTATCCCCTCCCCCGCAGTCGCCTCAACGGGGGGAACCCCCGCACGGCGCTGCTCTCCGCTTGCGGGGAGGGGAGGTAAAGCGCAGCTTTACCGGGGTGGGGTTGTTAGGAATCATAAGTAATCAACCGGACTT
>NZ_JBAHYJ020000047.1:0-15473 GCF_036697665.2 Scytonema sp. PRP1
GTGGCAACGGGGTTAAAGCAACTGGCGCGGGACACGGGTGCTGCTGTGGTGGCGATCAGTGACATCAATAAAGCAGCCTACCAGGAAGCGCTTCGGACTGGAACGTTAGATATGGGTGCGTTACGGGACTCGTTCAAGATTGCCCACGCCGCAGACTGCATTATGCTGCTCCAGACGGGGAAGGCACAGCGCGGCAATGACCAACCCAGAGATCAGCTTGATCTGCTAGAAGAACGCTATGCCGGGGACTATCTCAGACTCCGGCAAATTCAAGACGTGCGTGCTCAGTATCCGCTTAATGAGAAAGCGAAGGCGACCTATGCGCGACTCAGCATTCTCAAAAATCGGGGTGGTGTCACAGCAGAGCCATTGTTTGTTTATGAGCGAGCTTACCACCGCTTTATTCCGGTTGATTTGGATTTAGGAGAGGACAATGACCGTGAAGATCTCTAGCCCCAATGTTAGTGGTGTAGAAGCGAATTCCAATCTCTCTATGGCTGCTGATCCACTATATGAGGATTTAATGGATTGGGCAAAAGCTCGGAAACGGCAGTTTTTGAGGAATCGGGTTCAACAGAGTAGTGAGCCTGTTAAAGCTGCAACTGCTGAATCAGAAACACCATCGGCGAGCGATACTTGGATCGAAACCTGGTACACTCCACCGCCTCTACCATCGCGGATTGCCAAACAGAAAGCCATTGCTTCCTATGCTCTCCATCAAGAGATAGGAGGAAGAATAGAAATAGAGGAAGTTAAGGAAACCAAACCTCTTACCTCCCCTAGTCCTACAGCCTCACCGCTTCCAAACCACGACAGTTTTGAGATTGGTCAACAAGTTGTTCTCCCTCCAGACTCTCAGCGTGTACCATCAGGTATTCCAATCGATGCTGTACTGGTTATTCAGGAGATGTATGTCAACGTTTATCGACAACATCAAAATATCTGGTGTGTTTGGTGTAGCAGTGATGCTTTTTCTGGTTTGAAGTCGATTGATTCAGATTGCTTAATGCCATTGCGAGAAATAGTTCAGATCGCTGCTACAGAAAGTGTATCTGCAATGGATTTAGAAAATTTTTATATAGACGAGAAAGCAGATTCTAGTTCATCTCATCCTGTTGTGAGTTATGAATTCGTTGAAGATGGACAAAGGCTTTCAGACCTACTTAAGCCCTTACAAAGTTGTCAGGCGATCGCGGTTGACACAGAGACAACTGGACTTGATCCCTTAAAAGATCGAATTCGTTTAGTGCAAATTGCTGCGGCTAATCAACCTGTTATTATCATTGACCTGTTTAAAGTTGCCAGGGAATCGCTAGCTCCTCTATGCGAATTGCTTCAAGGTACTCCAATCAAAGTTTTGCAGAATGCCAAATTTGACTTGAAATTCCTTCAGCAGGCAGGACTTTCCATTGCTGGCAAACTGTTCGACACGATGATAGCGGCGCAATTATTGGATGCAGGAGTGCGTTCGCACGGATACAACCTGGCGGAACTAGTCAAGGTCTATCTAGGAGAAGAACTCTCCAAAGAACAGCAGCGAAGTGATTGGAGTCATCCCAGTCTTTCTTCTGAACAGTTAGAGTATGCAGCGCGAGATGCAGCGATTCTACTGCGGTTACGCGAGGTAATGAAGCCCAAGCTAACAGGTGCTCGTTTGGTGGAAACTGCCAAGCTAGAGTTTGATTGTTTGGGAGCGATCGCCCAAATGGAACTCAATGGAATGCTACTCGATCTTTCCCGTTGGGATTCCCTGCGACAAGAACTGGAGCAAAGAAGAGATCAGATGGCGGGTGAATTGCGACAACAGTTTCAACCAGCTTTGCTGAGTGCCCAACTCGATCTCTTGGGGAATGAGGTGTCTCTCAATCTGGATAGTCAACCGCAGGTATTAGAGGCACTACAGAAAATGGGTGTGCCAGTAGAGAACACCAGTAAACTCTCTCTGATTCCGCTGGCAGACGAGCATCCGCCTGTCAGAGCATTGCTGGACTACCGTAAAGCAGCAAAATCAGTCCAAGCGTTTGCCAGTAGCCTGCCCAAGCACGTTCACCCTATTACCGGACGCATTCATCAGACTATCAACAGATGGAGCTGCTACCGGGCGCATGTCCTGTCGTAACCCCAATTTGCAACAGATTCCCAGAGATAAAATCTTTCGCAGTTGCTTTATTCCGGCTCCAGGCTATCGCTTAGTCGTGGCAGTCTACTCTCAGATTGACGGGTGGCAGCAGAACTGAGTGGCGATCGCCGCATGATTGAGGCATACCAGAATGATGAAGACCTGCACCGACTAACCGCTGCCCTGATTGCTGATAAATCCTTGGATCAGTTGAGAAATCGGAGCGGCAGGAGCCAAAGCTGTTAACTTCGGGCTGATCTATGCGATGGGTGCCAAAGGGTTAGCTGAATATGCTTATAACAACTATGGGGTACAGATGAGCTTAAAGCAGGCAGAAACCTTTCGTAAGCGATATTTTGAGGCGTATCAGGGTATTGCCCGCTGGCATGGGGCGATTAAGCGAAGATTGCCCAGGGAGATGAGGACGATGGGCGATCGCTTGCGACGCTGGCAGGATGAACCCAAGTTGACTGAGCTTCTGAACACTCCAGTTCAGGGCACTGCCGCCGATATTACCAAAGCTGCCTTAGCAAAACTGCCTACAGCCTTAAGGGAAACAGAAGCTAGATTAATTGGCACCGTGCATGATGAAATTTTGCTGGAAGCTCCAGAGGGTAAGGCAGAACAGGCTGCACAGATTCTTCAGCAAGTGATGGAGCAGGCTGGACAACGATATTTAAGAAAGGTGCCAGTGAAAGCGGAGGTAGCAGTCGTCAGCAGCTGGGCTGAAAAATAGTGGTCTAAAAAATTTCTGTTTAAGTTTTTTAAATTCCTTCAAGAGCCTGGGTTGTTTAAATCAGCCTGGATATGCTGGCTTAACACTTGCTGGAACTCTTCTATTGAACTGATTGTGATTGCTTGAAGGTGGAGTTGTCTGAGTAATGTACCATCTTCTAAACTAGCCAACAATTCACCCATTGTTGGAGGGATTGTCGCGAATCGAACCCTCAAAACGTCAATAATTGTTTCCCAGAGGGTCTCTAGTCTTCCTTCCTGAATACCCTCTTCCTTGGCTAGACGTTCAATGCTAGTGACATATGGCATCTGACGTTCCTCCTGGTACTGTCTTAACTCTGCCCGTAATTCCCGCTCTAGGCGATCATCGCTCATGCAACGTTAGCCTGTGTATTACCTGTAATCATAGAGATTCATCAGGTTCGTAATAATGCCAGTTGTAGCGACGAGAGCTGCTACCGCTATCTAACTTATCGATCGCCCCTGAATCACCATTCAAAAATTCGCCTAGATCCCTCATACTGGCTGGGATACCAGGAGCCAGAATTAGTGGTTTTTGGTTCATCAGGTAGCACCATAGTTTCCCCAGGCTTCAGATGAGCAAAGCGTGGGTGACATTCATCTTGAGTTCTGCCATCTGGGGTCAGGAGTTCTTCGCTTTCATCATCGGGTTCCTGATCGTATGCCTGCACCAGCAAACCGTTCTCCAGACGTTTAATGTGCCACGGCATCGTTATCCTCCTTGCTGTTCAGTTCAAGAATAGCCACCTGGCTGATTTTGCCATGGCTGCTTTGTGTAAAGGTCAAAAAACAGTCTAACGCTTTCTAAGTTAGATGATAGTACGTTTATATCATGAACCGTAGGTAATGGATCTGACCACGCGGGTCATTGAGGGTTCCGGTCTCAGCATCCCGATTTTTGATGGGGCGCACAACAACGGGAAGGGACGGTATTTGTCGGAGCCGGAGATTATTAAAAACTCTTGCTGGAACAGATGTTTGAGCCAGAGGAGTTGCAATCTCTGCTGCTCGTAAAAATTGACAATCGTAATCCCGATGCAAATCATCTGCGGGCGCGCGATTTTGCCGATGGCACTTCGCGGCGACTCACATTTAGTTCTGGCAACAGTTACTACTTTGCGGATGACGACTTGCGTAAGAAGATCCGGCGCTTATTTGCGACAGAGCCGGATACTGCCTGTCGGTATGGTTCTCTATTAGTGAGTAATTGCTACAAAGGGTCTGGCACGTTGGAGAACCTGCGGGTCAAAATTGTGGATTTTAATGACCCAGAGTATGATCACTACAAGACTGGAGATTGTCACGGTAAGATTTCGCCGCCGCAGCTTGCCCGTCAATTAGGGGGTGAGCAGAACTGTCCGTTTCAGTTTCGGTTTGCCTGGAGGAGGCAATGGGCAAAAGGAAGCGAGGAAAATTGTCCGCGTGTCAGCTTCTTATCTAAGGGAACGCTACTGCCTGATGCTCGACTGACTGAGGCAGAGGGCTATGACATCATCATGGATCGATCGTCGATCAAGGGGATTAAAAAAGCCCGGTTGGACGAGCTGGTTCCGTGTGGAGATTATGAGTTTCCGCGAGCCATCATGGGCAACCGGGGCAATGCCAGAGCAACCAGTTACGACAATAGCTGGCAATTTACCATCTGGTATTCCGAGGATGCCGTGCGGCAAGATTTGAAGCAGCCGACTGAGAAAAAAGCCAAAGTTTTGGCAGATTTACAGCGAAATCCTTTGGCACTCGCACGATACATCGTGCAGAATACGACAAGGAACAACAACGGCGACAGGAGCGATCGGAAGAAGAATTTGAGGATATGGATGGGACTGCCAATAGTCAGGTACAGGAATCTCGCTGGATTTCACTGCTAAGAAGCGATAAATATGGGCAATTGGTTGAAACTCCCAAGTTTCGGAAGTTTGCAACGGATTATGTGGCAGGTAGATGGCGAGATTTAGCGATTAAGAGCGGCTACAGCCATAGTTCTGGTATGGCGATGCCATCGGATGACTTACCGCGTGGCACGGTTTGTGTGCCTCATCTGCCAGAAGGAGATGTGATTCTGACCCGCTACCCGATCGTTAACTCAGACAATATTCGTCTCTACCGCAACAGCCACGACCCGGAGCTGAAGAAAACTCGCAATGTCATCTGGATTAATCCCAAAGATGCTGAGGAATATCACCAGGCAGACTTCGATGGTGATCAACTCATGGTCAGCCCTGCTAGCCAGTTGCCTAACCTTGCCAAAGAAACGCTGCGAGCGGGCGAGCCAGGACGATTTGAGGCAGTAAAGCAACGCCCCAAGCTGGCTTACAGCGAAGTTGCCACCGATGATGGTGGCTCAAAGTACCAGAATTTGGCTCAGATTGCGGCGGCGGCGAATCAGAACAAGGTAGGTTTGGTGGCAACCAACATTGGGCGGGTGCAATCGTCGATGCCGGGGGAAGGGGAGAATGGCGAGCGGTTTGAGCGCCGTCAACGCAAACTGCTTAACCGTCTGTTTCAAGCACTTCAGGTCGAGGTCGATTCACCCAAAAGTGCAGAACGGTTGGAGGACATCAAGGAGATCGAAGGGGAGAATCTGCTTTCGGATGCAAAACGCTGGTCAGAATCTCATCCCAGCCACTTTTTTGACTTTAAGAAGGACGATCGCCTCTATCGGAGCTTTGCGATGCCTGCCGATGCTCCTGGCTCGATCAATGTGCTTGCCAGAGAAGTCGTCAATCCGTTGTGGGAGCCGACTCGCATTCGGAGCCGCGATCGCCACGAGTTTCGCTATTTATTTCCGAAAGATGAGTTGTCTGTGGATGCGTTGGAGTGGGCAGAGGAACTGAAGACCCGGTTCCAGCAAGCCAGGGATGAGATTCAGGAACGGGTTGGGGAAGACCGGGATGCTTTCAATGAGGAATTGGGCAAGCTTTACGACAGCTATCGAGCCGAAATCAATGAATTGTTTCCGACTCCGGAAGAGCGTTTTGAGGGAGCCGCGGCACTCTGGTATACCCAGCACACGCGCCCGGAGATGGATCGGCATCGTCGGGATTGTCTGGCATTGGCAGAGCAAATGGACACCACCTTTGCCCTTCAGCATGGCTATGAAGTACCCAGTGAAGCGCTACCCAGAGATGCTTATGTGTTGAGTGTACCGTTTGGGGCGGATGCGATTCGGTGGAAGGAAACCTTAGAGCAAAAAGGTATTCAATTTGATGCGATGATTCATCCGCAGCTACCGACGATTGAGTTTGCGCTCAAAGATCTTCCGCCCCGTTTGGTTGAAAAGCTGGAGGCGAGGTTTGGCAAGAATGTTAACGATTTGGATGAACTTCGTGTACCCGATGATTTGCGGATTATTCCTCCCGCTGATCATACTTGGGCGGAATCTCGGCAGGATTCGGGCGTGGGGGCGCTGGCATACAACCTGTTGACTGAGGAAGTTTGTCAGCAGCTTCAGGTATTTCAGTTCGATGAAATCAAGGTTTTGGGTATCCGCCACAATGACTTTGCTGGGGAGAACTTTGCTAGTAAGCAATGGCGCAATCACTCTGTGGGCGTTCAGGTGGGGGAGTTTGAACTGCCGGAATCGCATCCAGAGTATTACCGTTATAACGGCACCCCGATCGTCCAGATCGACGATAAGAATCTGGGCACCTTCTCACCGGATACCCCTAAGCTACCGATCGGGAGTTCTTTTGAAGCTAATCTACGTCCCGAAGGTTCCAGCGTGGTGCTGAAGGTGAACCCTGATTCGATTCAACTGCCTGAGCCAGTTCTCCCCGGTGCCGAATCGGCTCAAAGTTCTGAACTGGATAGAGATCAATGGCGTAGGGAGATGTTTTCAGGACTGGTAACAGCCATAGCCACAACCTATGAACAGCGGCGGTCAGATGGGTCTGAAATTGCTCAGTTTAAGGTGGGTGATAAATGGACTGCTTACATTCAACCTACAGGTGACTTCATCATTCGGAACGAAGCAAGGCGAACGATTTGTCGGGGAAATCTGAACACAGGTGAGGAAACGTTGCCATTATCTGAAGAATATGCAAATGACTTAGAGAAAATGATGGTAGCGAGAGAATCAACTGCTCAACATCAGGAAGTATTAGCCACTAATCGTTACGCTTTAAAATCGAGAGAGACACAATTAAGTTAATAGTCATAAATTTATCGGGTAGTCCTATTTCTTGAAGGATGGTGAATAATAGCCATTTTCAGGACTTTTTTATGGAAGTAAACTACCTATCCCTTCCAGCTTGAATCTATTAACCTTTGAGCAATCGTAATCCTCTCACCGTCACGATCACTGTGGAACCCTCATGTCCCAAAACACCAAATGATAGAGTTATACTACCAGCAAAGTTGAGAATCAGCAAAATCACTACAAAGCTAAGGGCGAATACAATGTTTTGCTTCACAATATTCTGAGTACGACGACCCAAATAAATTGCGTGTTCTAATCGCTCCAGTTGACCTGTCATTAATACAATGTCTGCTGTTTCAAGTGCCACATCACTCCCTGCGGCTCCCATCGCAATTCCGACGATGCTTGAGCTAAGGCAGGTGCATCATTGATGCCATCTCCCCCCATCGCAACCGTCTGGTAGTGCTTCTGGAGTTTGCAAATCACATCAACTTTATCTTCGGGCAAAAGCTCTGCATAAACTTGATCGACTCTAATCTGTTGAGCAATGCTGTAGGCAGTGCGCGAGTTATCCCCGGTCAGCATGGCAATATTTTCACAGTTCGACTTCCTTCAAAATTAGGGTAAACAAATTAAGTTAACCAAAAACAAATTAAGTTAACCAATGGTTTGCTTTATTGTTGCCCTTGTTGTTTGCTTGAGCATCTAGTTTCAAAATAATGCCACGCTGCAACTGTTCTGACTACAGGCTGGTTGATCACCCATAGCTCAGGTATTCGTCTCTCTCAAGTGTTCTGCAACTTCTCGATATAAATTTATTACATGAGAATCTGCCAGACTGTAATATACATTCCGTCCTGCCTTACGATATTTAACGAGGCGCATCGATCGCAAAACACGCAGTTGGTGAGACACGGCTGATTCCCCCATCTTCAAACCCGCTGCTAAATCACATACACACAATTCTCGATTTGCCAATGCTGAGAGCAATCGCAACCGAGTTGGATCTGCCAGCACACCAAAAAACTCAGCCATGCGTTGCGCTTCAGGTATAGGTAAGACATCTGGCTGCACTTGACGCACGGTATCCAAATGCACCAGAGGAGAATCACAACTCGGTGCATCAGAATCCTGGAGAGGCAGGTCAGGACGTTCTCGCTTCGGCATAGTTGGCAAAGAGTTTGAAATATCAGCTCACACCCAGTATAAGGGTAAGAATGGTTATCGTTCTATATATGAATATACTTTCAGATATTGAAGGGTTTGTCTTATTAATTCAAAATATTCACGATGCCCGTAACATTTCTATGACTCAAACTCCATCTCTCAAAACTCAGCAGATGCAGGTCAGCGGAATGGACTGTACAAGCTGCAAGATGAAAATAGAAGGGAGCCTGGAACGGCTGAGAGGGGTAACGGAGGCATCGGTGACGGTGGCAACCGGGCGATTAGTTGTAACCTACGACCCGGAACAGGTCAACGAAGCCGCAATTCAAGACCGAATCAGATCTCTGGGCTACACCATTCGAGATCCTCGATCGTCCACGCCTCAAACAGCAGCGAGACATCAGCATGACCATGATCATGCCGCAGAGCACCGTCACGATGACGGGCATTCTCACGACGAGTCGGATGTAGACGATGGCCATGATCATGGGCACAATAACGGCTCTGGTAAATTTAACCTGAAGCAAGAACTGCCCCCCGTCCTGATTGCGATCGCCCTGTTTGCCATTGCCATTCTGTTTGAGCAGCCCTTACACAACACGCCCTACAACTTTGCCGAATTTGCGGTTATTATTCCTGCCTATCTGTTGAGCGGGTGGACGGTATTGAAAGCGGCAGGACGCAACATTCTCAGAGGGCAGATTTTTGATGAAAACTTTTTGATGACGATCGCCACCCTGGGCGCACTGGCAATTCACCAGCTACCTGAAGCGGTGGCGGTGATGCTGTTCTTTCGAGTCGGAGAGTTATTTCAAGAGTATTCGGTGGGGCGATCGCGCCGTTCAATTAAAGCGTTGCTGAAAGTACGTCCTGATACCGCGAATCTCAAGTTGAATGGCACGGTAAAACAGGTTTTGCCTGAAACGGTCAACGTCGGAGACGTGATTCTGGTTAAACCGGGCGAGAAAGTTCCGCTGGACGGTGAAATTCTAGAGGGTGACTCACAAGTTGACACCTCAGCCCTAACGGGAGAATCGGTGTCGCGTACCGCTAAACTTGGAGATTCGATTCTGGCAGGCATGATTAACAGATCCGGTGTGCTGACGATTCGAGTCACCAAGCTGTTTGGAGAATCCTCGATCGCCAAGATTCTAGATCTGGTGGAAAATGCGTCTAGCAAAAAGGCATCCACTGAGAAATTTATTACAAAGTTTGCTCGCTATTACACGCCTGTGGTAGTGATGCTTTCGCTGGCTGTTGCCCTGTTACCTCCCTTACTGATTCCCGGAGCCGATCGCGCAGATTGGGTTTATCGTGCCCTGGTGCTGCGTGGAGCAAGCCTTAAGAGCTTATCGAGAAGCGGTGTCTCTGCAACCTGACTTGGCAAAGGCTCGGAAGGCGAGCGCCGACATCCTTCTAGAACAGCAAGATACATTAATGGCGATCGTCGAACATCGTCAAGTGCTTGAACTAGCTCCTACGGATGCAAGCTCCTACTACCACTTAGGACTCGCACTGCGCGATCGGGGACGCATTCCAGAAGCCATCGAAGCACTCGAACAGGCACGTAATCTTTACCAACAGCAAAATAGCACTGAAGAAATTCAGGCTGTGGAAGCTGTTTTGCGTGAACTTCAAGCCGATGAGTGACCTCTATTGCCAACTGCGTCTACTCAGCCATGTATACCTCTACAATTGCCAGTGAAAAAAGAACACAACCGATCAAGCTCCTATAGATCGTGTTAGGAACGCGGAGTGGGCTTTTCTTGGCAGAGTTAATTGTCGGGCTGTGGGTTCATAGTCTTTCCTTACTCGCGGTTGCACTGGTCGTCGCTGCATTGAACCGTCATTCGGCTAATCCAGTAGATTCTGATCCAAATCATTTAGAAGCCTTGTCCGCGTTGTTCAATAGTCTGATCCTCCTGGGAATTGCTGGGTTTATTGGCTGGGAAGCGATTCTGCGATTCCAAGATCCACAGGTTAGTGCAGGACTCCCTATCCTGATGATGGCGGTTTTAGGATTTTTAGTGAAAGGAATTAATGCAGTTTTACTGCACGACGAGAGCCATCACAGCTTAAATATCCGGGGGTATTTCTTCATGCGATCGCCCTCTGTCACGTGCAGGGTTGGACCCGGAACGCGCCCATTATACGTCCAGACAAGATAAACCACTCCAGGCGCAATCTCAACTTCTCGTTCTGCAACTGAGATCTCAAACTCTCGTAGGGTTTGACCGTTGGATAATTGCGATGCCTTGCCTGTATCCCAATCCGTCAAGATCGTTTGTGGATCAAACCCATTGCGGGCATTGTCTACATCTCCCATCGTCATACTGCCACCATGAACAGGCACAGAATGACCCGATGAGGGGTGGCTATCTGCACTGGGAGATTGAGCAAAGGCACTATTCGGAAAAACCCTACCCAGCAACGCACCCACGCCAAGAATGCCACCGCCAATGAGCGATCGCCGTTTGAGACTCAAGTCCATACCCTTTGCTTTTCATATTTCTTTCATAATTTCACAGATTAGCGCATTTTGATTAAGTTCAGCCGTTAAGGTTTGTAAGTGGAGTGGCTAATAGATACTCAGATTTCACAAAACTTATAGAAATCAACCAGACAGTCTACGTTTATCTCTAGGCTAAGCATTAAGATTCACTCGATTTTGTAATAAGGATGCCTTGATTGCTTGAGTCTTTTTAGCAAGAAATAAAATAAGCATAAATACTTAGAGGATTTAGAGGTATCACACAGGCAGTGATATTTTGTAGAAGATAGAGAAAAAACTGAACCTGCGATCGCTTGCTGACGCAGCAGCCCAAATAGTTTGCTGATTAGGGTTGCAAACGCCACAATTCCAGCAATGTTAACCAGAGCAAGAGACAATTTTTGATGTTTATGCATTCTAGAAAGGCTCAGCTAAATTTCTAACGTTTGGTTTTTTGTGCTTGATCACTACGCCGCCCTTCTCGAAACGCTGCAACCAGCAAGCAAACAATCCCAATGTTGATTGCCACATCCGCTAAGTTAAAAACTGGAAAATGAATGAGGCGAAAGTCTAGAAGATCTACAACTTCCGCTCTGACAAAGCGATCGACCCCGTTCCCCAAAGCTCCTCCTAAAATGCAACCGTAACCCACTCGCTCCCAGCGGTTGAGGTTAGCGCGGAGCGCCAACACAACGAGACCCAGACTAACTCCTAAAGAAATCCATTTCAGCAATCCACCACTATTGGGGAATAAGCCAAATGCAGCACCTTTGTTGATGACATAGGTCAAGTGAAATACCCCTGGAAGAAGCGGCAAAGTCTGACCCAGATCAAAAAATTGAACGGTCAAAAATTTGCTGGCTTGGTCGATTGTGAAACTGAGCAAAGCTGCATACCAGAAGGTTCTATTTTTAACTCTTATTCTCACTTGGTTCAGACCTACTTCATAGAAACAACATTTGGAACAACTCTATGCTTTATGTGACAACAGATTACGGTTTCGTTTGAAACAGTCGAGCAACCAGGCTATCAATCCTGCTACTGCCAACAAGGGGGTAAGCCAGTCTCCCCACCGGACATAGAGAGTTTGAGTTGAACGGCGATAAATTGTATCGATGTGAAGCTCATAGGTGTTTAAGTTGGAACGCCATAGGGTTCGTCCGTGCGGGTCTACGATGCCGGAGTAACCTGTGTTAGTGGCACGCACTGTCCAACGATCACTTTCAATTGCTCGCATGACATCCTGAGCATGATGTTGAGCAGGCATGGCTGGACTGTAATGGGCATTGTTAGAAGCAGTGAGAATGAACTGCCCTCCTGTCGCTGCTTGAGCGCGAAAATGCTCGGCAAAGGCAGACTCATAGCAGATGCCCACGATCACTCGACCGAAGGGGGTATCGAAGGTTTGGTTAGATTGACCTGCAATCAGATTTGTTTTGAGGGGTGAGAGGCGATTCATAAATTTACCTAACCATTGCTCAAAGGGAATATACTCGCCCAATGGCACTAGCTTGACTTTCCGGTATTCACTAAGGGTCTGCCCATTAGCCGCAACGGTAAACAGGCTATTGGTCAAGCGCTCTCCTTCCGTACCAAATGCTCCAACCCACGCCACAACTTTTTCTTTCAAGATGGTTTGATAAAAGGTATTTTGAACGCGGTTTCGCTCAGTCCATTGAAGGGGTAAAGCAACCTCTGGAGTGAGAACAGCATCCACCCCCTGATTTGCCAGTATCTGGTAACCCTTGGTGTAGTTTTTGAGAGCGCGTTGCCAGCCTTCTTCGTAAAGCTTGACTTCGTTTGGAATATTTCCCTGAATGATGCCGACTCTCAGTGCTGATTCTGGAGGTTGAGCGAGAGGATGATTGTATAAGGTAAAGCCGATTAAATGCAGAGTGATGATGGTTCCAGCAGCAATACATAAATACTTATGGTTGAAATATATGGGGCGAGTTACAGTTTTACGGTTAATCCATGCTTCGGCAATCCATGCATTTACAGCAATGATGGCGGCTGTTACGGTGAGAGGGCCTGAAATTTGCCCTAGATGCAGGAGTGACAAATTGAAGGGACTTTGCGTGTAGGACAGAGAACTCCACCACAAAGGTCCTTGGCTCCAGAAGGATTCTAGGCTACACCAAAGGGTTGTTCCAATCAGGACACGACTGAAAGCAATTTTTAAGTTGGATGTTTGAGACAGAGAGCGACAAACAAGTCCAAATATCCCTGCCCACAGCGCAACAAGGACAGCTCCCCACAGCGTAATAAAGACCCAGCAGAAGAGGGCGATCGCCAGACTTACCCACCAGTTGACTCCCATCCAGGTCATCGGGTGAATACCAGTAATCCAAAACAGTGCCAGTCCATGATACCCAGCTCCCCAAACCAATCCTTGCAAGAGCAACGCTTTGAAACTGCTCTTGAGTTTCACCGTTAAAATCCATAATGGCACCAATGCAACCCATGCCAGAACCCAGAAACTAAGAGGAGCAGGTGCTAACCCCATCAAAACGCCACTCGCTAGAACGATGATGAGAGGATGCTGCTGCGAGAGTCGTTTTTTGAGATTCAGCTTCAGGAATTTAGGTTTAGTCATGGATTCGTCGGGCGGACAAAATTCATCGTAAATGCAAGCCAGTTTCCGTAGAGATTTTGGTATCAGAGCTTGTTCTGTTTATGCTTTCCTAATCGCTCTAAACCACAGCCGTTGGGGAGAACGTTTTGATGTTATTTCCTCCATTTACGCCCTTTTGTCTGATGTAGCTCATCGCCTTGCGCCAGAGCGTGACTCTCTTGCAGCATCGCGCAGAATATCGATTCCACCTTTCACGGCAATCGCGGCAATTGCGGCACCGACGACCAGATCGGGCCACGGTTGATTGATCCAGGCAACTAGCCCACCAGCGACCAGAATGCCCAGGTTAGAGATAAAGTCGTTGGTGCTGAAGGTCTGGGCTGCACGGAGGTTTACATCGGCATTTTTTAGAGGCTTCAGCAGTTTGAGGCAGAGCAGATTGATTGCCGTCGAAATCACGCTCATTGCAACCATGACGATTCCAACCGGCTCGGAGCCCGTCAAGAAACGACGGATCGCGTCGCTCAAGACTCCAATTGCGAAGACCATTAGAAGCACACCCGACACACGCGCCGCAACAACTTTCAGCTTAGGCGATCGTCCGAGCGCGAAAAGACTGATCGCGTAGACAGCACTGTCGGATAAGTTGTCTAGGGCATTAGCGATCAAACTACTAGAGTTACCCACTAAGCCGGTTATGAATAGCGAAAGCGACAGCAGCAGATTCAATCCCAGAACCTGAAATAGAACGCGACGCTTTTGGGGTATCGTCGCATCAACGGTTTTGTCTTTGTTTGAGTCATTAGTTACTTTGCTCATAATAATTCTGAATTTGTGCTCACTGGTACACATTGCCGCTGACACTCAATCTGCCCCCTTAAAACATCCTCTCAAAGACTGCAAGGCTTTTTTACTGTGATTGTGGAATGATACGGTTAATTATGAAAGAATTAAGTTATAGCAATCGAGGAGTTAGTTAGGACGGGGTGCAGGGGTGGAACCCTTGGCTGGAGGCGAAGCCTCCACACCTCCTTTGTTCCAACTGTCTCAACAGTTGCTATATTACTCAAACGGTTGAAGGGTTCACTTCAAACATTACTTATGACTGCGTTTCCGGGTGAGATACTCTTTCCACGCTTCAGGAAATCGTCTTAAACTCAATGCAATTAAACTTAAAAGTAATAACCCCGCACAACCTGCTAAAGGATTGCGATCAATACCTGTCACCCAAGCTGGAACTTGATTAGAATACTGTACTAGCTCCCCTACATTAACGATGTAATAACCCCAAACTAAACCTGTATGAAGCCCGATCGCAAAGCCTAAACGCCCATGATAGATTTGTCTTGCCCAACTCAGCGTTAAGCCCAACATCAACAACCCTGGAAAACTGGGTATAGTTCTCAAGATTTCTGACCAGGGTTTGATAAAATGCAAGAGGGCATAGATGGTACTGCTACTCCAGAGAGCAACCTGGGGATAGTAATCCCGTTGCAGTTCATCAACCAGCCAACCACGGAATAATAACTCCTCTGCGAACCCAACTCCTAAAGCCACCATTAGCCCTTCTAATACAAACCTGGGTAAGAATTGCGTTGTATGCCAACTCACCCAGCCCAGCCATCCCTCAACAATAAACAGACAAAACAAGCTAATGAAGCCAATACCCAGCCCTCTCAAAAGTTCAAGTCCATTTTGGCATGTTCTAACCAAGCCATGATTCTGAAGTGGCTGGGGTTGTTGAAGCACAATGCGTCCCCAAAACCATAAAAGCCAGACAAATTCGCTATACAAGACCAACACAGTGATAATGCTGGCGGTGTTGCCAGTTCCCCAAAACCAGTAAATTGGAGCAGCAATCGGTAACCATATTCCCATCAGGACTAGTAAGAAGATTCCCAAGCGAATGGGAGCAGGATATTTAGCAATGCGACCAAAACAAAAGTGAAACATAAGGGGCAAGATCAGGATGACTGTTGGGCTGCGTACATGGCTCGTAGAACTAAGCCAGGATCAACCCAGTTAGAGCCATACTTGAGTATCCAATGCAGATGTGGTCCTGTTGTGCGTCCTGTCATGCCAACCCGGCCAATACGAAATCCTGCTGGAATCAGTTGACCTGCCTGGAGCTGAATGTTCCCCTCTGAATCAATAAGAGATGGTTGCCCTTCAATGACTTCAACATATCCACTCGTATGGCAATATTTGTGTGTCCACTCTCCAGGAT
>NZ_JBAHYJ020000093.1:0-15350 GCF_036697665.2 Scytonema sp. PRP1
CTTGTGACCAATTTTATTCTTCTTTCTTTGACCTTTTAACTTTTAACTTTTGCCTTATTCGGTCAACTCTTATCTTTGGAAATACATTATGTCTAAAATTGTATCCGTCCATTCATTCCGTGGTGGAACTGGCAAATCAAACGTAACTGCTAACCTAGCAACTATCATCGCTCGCTCTGGTCAACGGGTTGGCATTGTCGATACCGATATCCAATCGCCTGGAATCCACGTCCTTTTTGGTCTTAATGAGGAAAAGATACGCTACACTCTGAATGATTATCTGTGGGGACGCTGTGCCATTGAAGATGCAGCCTACGATGTCACCCCACTTCTCAAGACGAGCCACAAAGGCGCTGCGATCAGGGGTAGTATTTATCTGATTCCCTCCAGTATCAAGACTGGCGAGATATCCCGGATACTGCGTGAGGGATACGACGCACGCCTGCTTAACGAGGGTTTGGGCAATCTCAGCCGCCGTTTGAAACTGGATTACTTGTTGATTGATACTCACCCTGGTATTAACGAAGAAACGCTGCTCTCTATCATTCTTTCCAATGTCCTAGTCATTATCTTGCGTCCAGACCACCAGGACTACCAGGGTACAGCTGTCACTATAGATGTTGCTCGCAAATTAGAGGTGCCTAAAATGCTGTTGGTGGTTAACAAGGTACTGCCAACTATCAACTTTGGGGTTTTAGAGCAACAGGTGCAAAGAACTTACAACACAACTGTGGCTAGCATTCTACCTGTGTGTGAAGAGATGTTTCAACTGGGTAGCAGCGATGTTTTCTCTCTGTGCTACCCGAATCATCCTTGGACGCAGGGCGTGAGTGCGATCGCAAAGCACATCGTTCAGAACAAAATAACAAGTTTATTCGGGCAGAATGGTTATCTAAAATTTTGACCTTTTTGTATCCCCAAGTTAAAAATGTCTCGGCGGTGCTGCATCTGCTCATTTCTCCTCTGAAATTCGAGCGTATACGGCCTGCTGAATCGCTTAAGGTCCTGTGTTTCCTTCAGCTCGTCCTTAAGGTTGACATTAAAACTTTGAATTTGCTGGTTAATACGTGTTCGTAGTATTTTCTCTTGGTCTGATCCAGTTGTTTTTGGTTGTGCCAACACAGTGGCAGGTGTAAGAGCCAAAGACATTGCGAATAATACTGCTGCTACCCTCATTCTTGCCACCCTGATTCGCGTCTTTTCATTGTAGCTAAAAGCTTTTGTGTGAGGCTTATAGGGCATTGCTCAAGAGGCATATTTTTGGGTTTATCTTTGGATACATCTTGAGGGGAGCGGTTTTTTAAAGTGTAGCGTCATTGTTGCTTTGATAGCCAGTACACTCACAGGCTAACTCGGTTGTTGCTGCCAGCCATTCATTAAATTGTTCTAAAATAACTCCTTACTTCTGGGGGACGGGGAAATAATGAAAAGATGCGTCCTCATGAAAGCAGGCATGACACGGAGATAAAAAAGTGCAAATCATTAAGCGCAATGTCGAGTTGAGAGTAGATGACAGTTTGATGCGTGTCTATGTAGCGGCTCCCAAAACAGCAGGACTTTACCCAGGTATTGTGTTCTATAGTGATATTTATCAGTTAGGTGGTCCCATAATTCGTCTAGCTAACTACTTAGCAGGATATGGCTACGTAGTGGCAGCCCCAGAAATTTTTCATCGCATTGAGCCAATTGGTTTAGTTATTGAACCAGACGATCTAGGTCGGATGCGGGGCAATGACGATGCTCGTCGAACTGCGATCGCTGATTATGATGCCGATTGCCGTGCTGTGATTGAATTTCTCAAAGCAGAAAGTTCGGTTTCTCCAGGTCAAATAGGCACTCTAGGCTTTTGTATTGGTGGGCACTTAGCTTTCCGTGCAGCATTCATGAGCGAAATTAAGGCTTCCGTCTGCTGCTACCCGACTGGCATTCCCAGTGGCAAGTTGGGGCAGGGGGTAGCTGATACAATCCATCGGGTGAGTGAAATCAAAGGCGAGATGCTAATAGTGTTCGGTACACTCGATCCTCACATCCCAGACTCGGATCGGCAAACCATAATTACAGCTCTCTCGAATGCTAATGTACCTCACAAAGTTCTCTTTTATGAAGCAGAGCATACTTTTATGCGTGACGATGGTTATCGCTACGATTCTGCTGCTACGACCTCTGCTTGGGCTGAAATAAAAGCTTTCTTAGAACGTATATTTGCAAACTGAAGAAATGTAGTTCTGGAAAGATAAAATCTGCTCTTATGCCTACACCGACCGCTTGCGGTCGGTGTAGGAGTATCACGTCAAAGCATTTGCCGAGCTATGAGCTGAGCAAACAGCCCCTGTTGATTTGCGAGTTGCTCAAAACTGCCCTGCTGTACAACCCTACCGCCTTGGAGCACATAAATACGGTTAGCATTACGGATTGTGCTGAGTCGGTGAGCGATCGCGATTCGGGTCACTTGTAGCC
The DNA here is from genome assembly GCF_036697665.2 of Scytonema sp. PRP1. Taxonomy (NCBI): domain Bacteria; kingdom Bacillati; phylum Cyanobacteriota; class Cyanophyceae; order Nostocales; family Scytonemataceae; genus Scytonema; species Scytonema sp. PRP1. Next base: position 2,458 of record NZ_JBAHYJ020000093.1, read on the forward strand.
GCTCTAAGCTTTGACTGACAATAGCCTGTGTTCTGTTATCTAGGGCACTAGTGGCTTCGTCAAACAGCAAAATCCGGGGTTTCAACACCAGTGCGCGAGCAATCAACAGCCGTTGCCGTTGCCCCCCAGAGAGATTGCTACCCCCCTCACTGACTACAGTGTGCATACCCATCGGCATAGCATCGATATCATCTGCCAAGCCTGAGGCTCGCGCAGCTTCCCAAGCTTCATCCATAGTAATCAGGGCACCGCTGGCAATGTTCTCGAAGATGGAACCTGACATCATTCGGCTATTTTGCATCACAACACCTAACTGTCGGCGCACAGCGTGGACATCCAGCCCAGCCAAGTCTTGCCCATCGTAGTAAATAGTGCCAGATTCAGGGAAGTCAAATCCCAGTAGTAACCGTAAAAGAGTAGATTTGCCGCTTCCAGAAGGTCCGACAATGGCAATAAACTCTCCCGCTTCAGCCCGGATAGTCACATCATCAAGCGTCAGGGGTCCATCATCTCGATAGCGGAAAACCACATGGTCTACAACCAGCCTGCCCGATAATCTACCAGGATCAGTCTTACTGGAATTTAATTCTGGTGCGGCTAAAAGAATTGGTTCAGCCCGATTCCACAAAGGCAAGACTTGCAAAACGTCCACAATCGTGCTGCTCAAGCTGGTTGCTCCACTAATAAAGGTGCCATAAGCGACGTTAAACGCTAAGAAGGTGCCAATAGACAAGCCTCCTCCTGGAACCTGGGATTTTTGCAGCAAACTCGTAGCAAACCAGAAGAGGGCGGCATTCGTTAAAGGTGGCAACACCTTGTTGATAACGGTGAGGATGTCTTCAATCCCTTGGGTACTGAGCATCAATTTTAGCTGCTGACTATAGTGTTTGCCCCAATAGGCAAATGCCCGTGCCTCAGCTACGGCGACTCGGAGTTTGGCAACTCCATTAATCAGCTGCACCATCACTCCAAAAATCTCTCCTTCTATCTCCAGCATAGGACGAACCTGACGCAGAGTCAGGATGCCAGAGACGATGGTGACGGCAATATTCACAATAGCTACAACACAGGCTATCAGAGCGAGTGAAACATTATAGTAAAATAGCAATCCCAGGTTGAGTAACGAAAAAAGGCTTGAGAAGATGGTTTTTAGAACAGTACTACTCAGTTTCTCTCGGATCTGAGTGATGGCATTTACCCGAGAATTCAGGTCACCGGTTGAGTAGGAGCGAAAAAACGACGCCTTCAAGTTCAACAGCCGATCCCACACCGCCGCTTGAGTCGAGGAGTCTGCAAAGGTTTCCAACCTGATGATGGCAAACGCTTGGGTGAGTTGAAAGATAGCTCCCCCCAAGGCAGCAGCCAACAGACCTAAAGCGATTTGCAGCAGCAATTCCCGCTTAGCATCCGGGATGGCGTTGTCCATGAGAATGGCGGTGGCAGTTGGGGTGAGCATCCCCAGCACGGTGGTAACAATTCCAGTCAATAAGATGACAATGAGCTCCTTGAAGTGACCCCGTAGCGCGAACTTAAGCAAATCTAAGGTTTTGAGTTTTTTATCAGGCAAAGGGCGATAAAATATATACGCAGTCGGGTCCAGCTTTGGTGCTTTGCGAGCATTCACAGGGATGCGAGTCCGCGACTGTGGGTCGAAAATCTGATAGGTGCTGTTAGATACTGGCAATAGGGCGACTGGACGGTTGTCTTCCACAGTGTAGGCAAGCATTGGACCGGAATCCTTTTTCCACCACTGATCAGTCAATGCAATCCGACGCATCCGTATTTGAGAAGCGCGGGCGATCGCCTCTAGGGGATCTTGAACGCGTTTGAGGTCTTCCGATTTAGCTGGGGGACGAATCGTAATCCCCAACGCTCGCCCCACTGCACCAGCAGCGATCAGTACGGCTTGGTCTGGGTCACTGGTAGTCGGTGTCACCACTGGGGAAAAGACTGTTTTCCGTGGTTGCAGTACGGATGACAGTTCTCCTAATGTCTCCTCCATCACCTGATAATTGAGACGTTCCCTTTCCTCAAACCTACGTAATTCTGCAAACACCTCCCGCTGTTCCAACATCTCAATGCAGCCGAGAAAATAAGTTGCAAGCAAAGTCAAACTGTCTATTAAGGTATCCACATCTCGAATTGCAGACGTATTCACACTTGATAGCTCAACTGTTTCCCCAGCTTGCAACCACATACAACTATCCAAGGGCAAGATTCCATCTCCAAGGCAGAGCGGCAGTTCTTCAAACCCCATCCATCTGGCATACCCTTGCTGGATTTGCACCCAGGATACGGTGCCTTGCTGAGGCTGGAAGATATCACCAGTGCCTAAGGAAAAGTAGTTGATACCCTCAAGTTGCGCTGGAAGCGTCGGAGGGGTAAAGTCGGAGAGTACCGAGCCTAGTTGATGAATCCAGTTCTCTAACAGAACCGTTGCGTTGCGATGACCATCGCCTTTTAAAGCGCTGGGTTGCGCCCAATCGTCGTTAGCAATCGACTTGCTAAAGTCTTCTATTGACACCCTAATGAGTTCTGTCTCCTCCATCGACACCGCCAGAATCTGACGCACCTCATCCTGCGAACTGAGTGCTGTTGAGAACATTGCTTCCCCAGAGCCTATGCTAAATAGATAACGGCGTGAACCCTCTGGGATACCATGTTTGACCTTGATAGCAAATAGTGCCAATGAACCAGATTTCACCACCCAAACCGTCTGCGGATCATCTAGAATTATCGGTTCATTGCCTTGAAAAATATACTGTTGTCCCTGTTGAATTACGGTTATAGTTTGCTGTAACATTTTCGTTATTTTAAATTTTGACTTTCTTAAAACACTGAACAGTACCAGCCGCAGTGAGGCCAACGGGCTGGTGTGGTTGAACAGAGCCACCAACGCTTATGCCTACGGCACGTCTCTTGACGAACGGTGCTCGGGGGTGGGGGACTTAAACATGCAAAGGATGAAACTGATAACCCTTCGGGTTCGCCAGTCGCCTACGGAGGGAGACCCTCCTGCAGCGCTGGCTCACTGATAACTGATAACTGGTAACTGTTAAAGCGCTTCGCCCTCGCTGCGGATCAATTGCAAGTATGTCCCCTCGACCTGCTTTAATTCTTCATGGCTTCCTCGTTGAACCACCTTACCGTGTTCGAGGACAATAATTTCATCACAATCCCGGATCGTACTTAGGCGATGCGCCACGATAATGCAAGTACATCCTCGTTGGCGAAGCCTACGGTCAATGAATTTTTCCGTTTCGGTATCAAGAGCGCTGGTGGCTTCATCCATCACTAGGATAGCGGGGTTATTGACCAAAGCTCGGGCAATTTCCAGGCGCTGACGCTGACCGCCGCTCAGATTGGTAGCACCTTCTGAGAGGTCGGCATTATAGCCGCCTGGCATTGAGAGGATAACATCGTGAATTGCTGCATCTTGACAAGCCCGCACCAGGTGGCTCTCGGGCACTGTGGTATCCCATAGCGTCAAATTGTCCCTGACACTGCCAGCAAATAGAAAGATATCCTGCTCGACCAAGGCGATAGAATTGGCGAGGACTTGGCGTGGAATTTGCTCTCTTGGTTTTCCATCGAAGCAGATATCTCCCTGCCAAGGTTCGTACAGTCCACACACCAGTTTGGCAATGGTAGACTTACCAGAACCGCTTCCGCCCACCAAAGCGATTCGCTGCCCTGGTTTGAGCGAGAGATTTAAGTTTGAAATCAAGGGAGCAGCAACTCGGTTGTAGCCAAATGTAACATTCCTTAACTCGACATATCCCTGCAAGCGTACCGAAGGATGGGGTGCTGAGGTGGTAGGGTGGTAGACAGAGAGGTTCTTTTCATCTCCCTTGCTTTCCTTCTCTAATTGCAGATCTATTGGGTTGCGTAGGACATCATCTAGGCGATTCAGATTGCCCTCCACTTCTTGGAGGTCACTCCCAAGAGTGACTAAATTGTTGACAGGCGCAAGAAACTCCTGCATTAAGCTCTGAAATGCTACGAGCATTCCAATACTAAGATATCCATCTATCACCCGCAGACCACCCACGACCAAAAGAAGCATCGACGACATCGTGGAGAGGAATGATGGCAACACTCCCAAAGTTTGGTTCGTCACATCCATTTCCTGCTTAGCGTTAATCGCCTTGGCATAGTAGCCCGCCCAGCGGGAGAAAAAATCGGACTCCAAACCGGATGCCTTCAGTGTTTCCATGCTTTGCAGAGCAGAAATTGATACTCCGGAAACTTTTCCTTCATCCTGTTGTAATCTCATATTGGCATCCACGCGCCGCCTTCTTACCCATTGCAAGGCAAGGAAATTCACAACGACAAAGGCGACTCCAATCGAGGTCAGTACCGTGTCATATTGCAGCATGACCGCTGCATAAAAAATTACAGTTACAGATGCAATCACAGTAGTCGCTAACTTACCTGAAAGAAGGTCGGCTAACGAGTCGTTGAGGTGGACACGGTTGCTAATTTCCCCAGCAAACCGTTGGTCGTAAAAACTGACGGGTAGGCGCAGAATGTGCCACAGGAACTGACTCGACATCCCCACAGACAACTTAATTTTCATGCGGCGCAGGGACTGCAACTGTAGTAGTGTCAAAAATCCCATCAGCCCTGCTGTGAGGAGCATCCCCAAAATCAACGGGCGCAGCCACTCATCTCTGCCTTGAATCAAAATATTGTCTACAAATATCTGAGAAAACGCTGGCATCGCCAGTCCGGGAATCACGAGCAACAATCCTGCGACTACAGAGTAGACGAGTGCCCCACCAGACCTCTGCAACCGTTCGCATAAAGCTAGGAGTGTGCTGGGTTTGCGTCCCCCTTTTTTGAACTCTGGACCAGGTTCGAGAACCAGCACGACACCTGTGTATGCCTCATCAAATTCCTTTAGAGAGACAATACGCGGTCCGGTGGCAGGGTCATTGAGATAAACACGCTCTTTGCCGAATCCTTCTACGACTAGGAAATGGTTGAAGTTCCAAAATACTATGTAGGGGCATTGCAGTTGCTGCACGCTATCTAAGTCTAACTTAAAGCCTTTTGCCTTTAGCCCGTAACTCCTAGCAGCATTCAGGATATTAGAAGCTTTACTCCCGTCCCGCGATATCCCGCAGTCTTGTCGGAGTTTTGCCAGTGTCACAATTCGACCGTAATAACCCAAAATGATACCCAAGGCAGCAGCGCCACATTCTACCGCCTCCATTTGTAGAAGAGTGGGGGTACGGCGTCGTCTCCCCTTACCGGTAAGCAATTTTTGTAGATTTTTTAGCATAAGTTATTTTGCTTACTTGAAAAATTCAAAATAAAAAATTGCTTTTTTGAATTTTGAATTTTGAATTGTTTAATAAATGCCACTCCAAGATTTCAGGATCGGAAAGACAAACGCGATTGGGGCTTGTTCCTCAACGGTGACTCGCACAGAAGTCGTGGTTCCAGGAGACATTTTCATCTGTGGACCCTTGGAAGAAGACCATTGATAGCCGCTGAAGGTGGAGGTATCCGGCTGAAGTTCGGCAATAACTTGCAGATGAGGACCTTGGGATATAAGCCCTTCTATGATTTCAGGATTGCCCACCAGATTAGACGCACCTTCTTTAGTGATAGGAAAGGCTGAGACTCTGCTGACAGTGCCCATTATGCCGCCAAAGCGTTCGCGCTTGACTGTGGAAGGTGTAATTTGCAGCTTCATACCCTTTTGAACCTTCTTGCCTTCGCTGACTGGCAAATATGCGACACTAACCAGTTTGGCGGATTTCTCTTGCACTTCTATAGTCCCAATGCGGGTTCCTTGACTGAGAATTTGTCCGGGAGTCGCAGTCATTTCCAAAATGCGTCCGGTGTGTTCGCTTTTTATCTGGCTGTTATTTTGTAATTGCAGTTGTAGCTGGGCGATATTCCGCTTCACTTCCTGAATCTCATTTTTTCGGGTAATTGAAGATTGGAAATTTTGCTCAGCCAAAGTTTTTTCCTTGCTGTCGAGTTCCCGCAACTGGGTTTTAATCTCGGCGACTTGACTGAGATTTTCGCGGTAGGACTTTTCTGCCTGAACCTGATTGATGTCTAGTTGCTTCAACTGGTCTTCAAAATCAGCGATTTTTTTAATACCATCCAAGTAAGTCTGTTGTGCCTCAAGCAATGTATCTTCTGAAATCGCCCCTTCAATCTTTAGCTTTTTGCGCCTCTCGAGTCTGTCCTTAAGAGTAGGAGTCAGAGCTTTAGTTTCTTGTATGCGTTGTTGTAAGTTTTGTCGCTGCTGCTTAATAGCGCCTATATCTTTTTCCCTAATAATCGGAGTCAAAGATTGAGCTTGCGAAAGGCGTTGCTGTAGGCTCAGACGCTGTTGTGCGATCGCCCTAATTTCCACTTCACTGCGTTGACTCTGAAGTACACCAGCATTCTGATTCTGTGTCTCCAGTTCCACGAGCTTGGCGTGCTGCTGCAAAAGTTGCTTTTGCAGTTCCGCTTGACCAATCGTTCCCAGCAGCTGTCCCTTCTTGACGAAATCCCCGACACGTACATTTATTGTTTGCAACTGACCTGAGGTTGCTGACTGAAATGGTACAACCTTGCTGGGATAAACAAGCACCCCCTGACCCGTAACCGTAATCGGGATACGACCCACAACACTCCATGCTAGCCCAAATGCAACCAATGAGCCTAGAGCAGCTAAAGGTAGCCACTTCATAGGGCTAACGACTTGCATGAGCTGATCGAGTCGTTCCGGGGAAGATGAATGCTCTAAAGCTTTTTTGCGAAACAGGTTGTTTTGTTGATTAACCATCTGAATATTTTCCAAATTGTTAATTGCTTGTTAGAGACGCGCCATGGCGCATCTGTACATTTCTCTGTACATTTATTAGTTGTTGGCTAGTAATCTAATCATTAACCCTTGATCAACTGCCACGAATTCTTTTCAACATCCAGTCAAATCTGGCTCCAGCCAATGCCACTTGAGCCAAAAAATCTGAACTAAGTTCATTTTCATATTTGAACCTTTTATCCAAGGGCTGACCAGTGCTATAGATAAGCCTGCCGTAACCAAGCCGAGTGACTATTGCCTGTTGTTTGTCTGCCAGCAAAACCGCAAGCACTCTATAAAAACGGGCGGCAAAACCCACATCGTGCAGCAGTTTTGCCGTAAGTCGCCACCGGGGAATTGACAGCACGAGCGAGTCTTCCAGCGCCTTTACACTGACAGAGGGTGGGGGAGCATCTACAAAAGGCGTTTCTCCTACCATGTCGCCTCGAGATAATCTCGCGAACTCACGTTCTGGTGTTTCGCTGCCTTCCAAGCTCGAAAAGGCACGGGCTAAGGGATTGCGCTCATCCTCAAGGGCAGAAAGCGTGATTTTGCCATCCAGTAGGATATGCAGCGCTTCCACAGGTCTTCCTGCATGGATGAGGATAGTGCCAGCAGCAATTCTGCTGGCATTACCTGCCGTAATCAACCAATCGATGTCGCTATCACGCAATTCTGCAAAGATAAATAAAATTTCTCTTAACTGAGGTTGGGCAAAGACGAGTGTGCTATGCCCAAGCTGGCTCACTATCCTCTCCAGTCTGTCTGCAAGCAGAATCGCGCTCGCCCGATAAAGATGAGCAGCAAAACTTACATCTTCTTGCAGTTTTGCCGCTAATAGCTGTTGCGGAATCGACAATATAAGCGACTTTTTCAGGGCTTTAACACTCATAGAGGGCAGGTAGGAGTCTAAAAAGGGAATTTCTCCTACCATCTCACCACTGGATAATCTCGTGATTTCTCGCTCTGACATTTCGCCACCTTCTAGGGCGGCAAAAGCGCGACCCAATGGATTGTTTTCAGCCTGAGAGATGGAAACGCTCAACGCTCCGTCCAACAAAATATACAGTGCATTGACAGGTTGACCTTGACGGATGAGAACTGTGCCAGGAGTAATTTCTTCCCTACTACCCGCCGCAAGCATCCAGTCAATATCACTATTACTAAGTTCTTTTAGTAAAACTTCTGTCATAATTTTTAACTTCCTTTTGCTCGGCGAACGAGAGAGGGATTTGCACGTAAGTAATGCATATGTACTATTAATGTGGAAAACTTGATTGTCCACAAGTTGGTATTAAGCAATTCAAAATTCAAAATTCATCTCTGTACGGCATTAAGAAAACCAGTGCTGGTAAGCCGTAGCATCAACTCTGTTACCATTGGCAACACCAAAAGCGTTAGCCACCGCAGAAAAATACTTCTTAAGGTAGTTGTGTTCTTTTATGGCTTTGGTATAAGAAGAATTTCTAATCCTTGTTTTGACGTAGTTTCGCAACAATAGTATTTAAATGAGAAATATTAAATTGTGTTGCAAAGAAGCGATCGCTCTGCGCGATTGGCTTTGCCACTGCCCCTTGGGCAATCGCCTTCAGCACTGTCGATGTGCCCAATCGCGTAATTCATGATTCTGTCTAAGTTTCAGGGTAAGTGTCATATTTTTATTTCACCAAAGTGAGGAAAAGCGAGATTATAAGGGGCAACCTCTGCTTCGTTCCGTTTGGAACTGTATTTATAGTAGGAATTTCACAAGGGATAAACATCTGAAAAACGTCTTGAATCCCATCTCGGCAATATGGCGGAATAGATAAATTCCCTCTGACTTTTGTTGATAATATGAGCAAATGTACTTATGACAAAAGTTGGGGAAGTGCTAGAACAGTTGAAAACTCCTGCCTTATGCTTGATGAAGAAAAACTACCATACACTCAGCGGTTTTGCATCTCCCGCCAAACTTTATAATAATGATGAAGAAATCAGCCTTTAGGAACTACCTCTTTTCACACATAATTTCAGCGAGCTAGTGTACCTGGAAGCCTAAATGATTGACACATAATACATATACATAATACATATCAATCACTGGCTAAATGCCAATCAGGTAGAAGGAATGATTCTATGGGCTTAAGCAATGGAAGTAAAATTCCAGAGGTTGTTGAAAAATATGAAGCACAACTGTTGGCAGACTGGATTCAAGCGCTAGTGGCTAACAATGCCAGCAAAGGTTTGATCAAAGAAACACAGTTGCGGGAGGAGTGTCAGGAATTCCTAAGTTTGCTGAAGGCATCTGTCCATAACGGCAACTTAAGCAACGTGCAATCCTCCGAGTGGCGTTCTGTGCGAGAAATGCTCACCAGTGTTTCTCGTACTCGTTCGCAAAAAGGCTTTACACCGTCGGAAACTGCCACATTTATCTTATCGTTTAAGCAACCGCTATTTGCTCGCTTGCGCGAGGAACTCGCTGGTGATGCAAACGCCTTACTGGACGATACCTGGTTAGCGACCACTGTCATAGACCAGCTGGGACTGTTAACAATTGAAGCTTATCAAAAGTCGCGTGAAGAAGTCATCATTCGGCAGCAAGAAGAGTTGATGGAACTTTCAACACCCGTTGTTAAGCTGTGGGATGGTATCTTAGCTCTGCCAATTATTGGCACATTAGACAGCAGCCGTACCCAAGTGATGATGGAGTCTTTGTTGCAGAAGATTGTGGAGACGGGTTCAGAAGTCGCCATCATCGACATCACCGGAGTGCCAACAGTAGATACACTCACAGCTCAGCACTTACTGAAGACAGTCACCGCAGCTCGGTTAATGGGTGCAGATTGCATTATCAGTGGAATTCGCCCCCAAATTGCTCAAACAATTGTTTACCTAGGCGTGGATCTGGCAGACATAATTACAAAGGCATCTTTAGCCGATGCTTTTCTGCTGGCTCTAAAACGCCTTGGGATGACAATCAACCGTCCCCAAGCCCGCTAAGGAGTTAACAGGTCTTTTTATGGAACGCATTCCCATACTCCAAATGGGCGAATTCCTTATAGTATCGATTCAAGTTGATATGCACGATCGCCTGGCGATGACTTTACAAGATGACTTGACAAATCGCATCAGCGAGACACAAGCTCATGGGGTACTGATTGATATTTCGTGTTTAGAAATTGTGGATTCCTTTATTGGCAGAATTCTGGGGAACATTGCTAAGATGTCACAGATTCTTGATGCTCAAACGGTTGTGGTTGGAATGCAACCAGCAGTTGCCATCACCTTAGTAGAGCTAGGACTTTCTTTAACAGGTATTCGCACGGCGTTAAACGTTGAGAAGGGCATGGCACTTCTGCGGGCATCGCTGAAGGCGACTGCTGGAGGAAACGCAGATGGATACACCCGGGTATGAAACCATGAGTATCCAGTCCTCACAAGACGTGGTTTTAGTGCGACAGGCGGTGCGTCAGTTAGCTGTGAAACTGGGGTTTAGCCTGGTAGATCAGACGAAAATTGTCACGGCAGCCAGCGAACTAGCCCGTAATACTTTGGACTACGGAGGCGGTGGCACTGTTAAACTAGAAGCACTGCAGAATGGAATGCGTCGGGGTCTGCGGCTCGTTTTTGAAGACTCCGGACCAGGAATTCCAGATATTGACTTGGCACTCAAAGATGGTTACACCACAGGTGGTGGGTTGGGCATGGGGCTAAGCGGTGCAAAGCGACTGATGAATGAATTCAATATCGTTTCTCATGTAGGTGAGGGCACCTGCGTCACAATTACAAAGTGGAAGTAACTATGTTATGAGAGAATCCCTCGCCCTACCAATTGAAGAGCAAAGTCAGGCAGGTGAAGCACGACGCAGCGCTCTAGCGCTAGCGAGTCATCTCGGTTTCAACGAAACCGAACGGGGAAAGGTCGGTATTGTGGTGACCGAAGTTGCAAATAACCTGGTGCGACACGCTAGGGATGGGGTACTGCTGGTACAAGCAATTGAAAAGTACAACATCATGGGTTTGGAAGTCCTGGCGTTGGACACTGGACCTGGGATGGACAACATAGGCGAGTGTATGGAAGACGGGTTTTCGACAGCCGGAAGTTCCGGAAATGGGTTAGGCGCGATCAGCCGTCTTTCTGGTTTTGTGGATATTTATTCCATCCCGAATGCAGGGACAGCTATCCTGAGTCAGCTTTGGGCTAGCCCCTTACCCACAAGTAAACCCCTAGAGAATCTTGAGATCGGAGTGGTGTGTCTGCCAAAACCGGGAGAGGAGGTTTGCGGCGATGCTTGGGCAAGTATTATCAATCAAGAGCGCAGTTTGCTGCTAGTTGCCGATGGATTAGGTCACGGACCACAAGCTGCTCAAGCATCAACAGAAGCTGTGAGAGTTTTTCAGGAAAATGTCAACCGTAGTCCTGAAGAAATTGTGGCATTAATTCATCAAGCGTTGCGGAGTACACGGGGAGCAGCGCTGGCGATCGCAGAAGTCAACTTTGAACACCAATCTGTTCGCTTTGCTGGGGTGGGCAATATTGCTGGCAGTGTCATCTGGTCTGACGGAAGCTACAACATGGTTTCCTACAACGGTACAGTCGGGCATGAAGTCCGCAAAATTCAAGAGTTTACTTACCAATGGCATCCAGAAGCAATCTTGCTCTTACATTCCGATGGCTTGGGAACTCAATGGCGATTAGAGCGCTATCCTGGTCTAATCTATAAACATCCCAGCTTGATTGCTGGCGTTTTATATCGAGATTTTAAACGAGTCCGCGATGATGTTACTGTGCTGGTTGCCCGTGAGAATGTATAGCCATGAGTACAACTATCCTCACCTTAGAAATTCGCTATGAGCAAGATGTGGTGCTGACTCGTCAAATGGCACGTCAGATTGCCCAAGCTTTGAGATTTGAGACCCAAGACCAAGCACGCCTTGCCACAGCTGTCTCAGAAATCGCTCGGAATGCTTTTATCTATGCTAGGGGCGGAATCGTTGAATTTTCGGTAGATGACGAATCCCCGCAGAACCTTTGGATTAGCATTCGCGATCAAGGTTTGGGGATTCCTAACTTGCAGGCGATTTTAGATGGGCGATACACTTCCACAACCGGGATGGGGTTGGGGATTATCGGCACTCGTCGGCTGATGGATCAGTTTCAAATTGAGTCGGTTGCAAACCAGGGAACTACAGTATTGATGGGGAAAACCCTGCCAAAACGCTCACCTCAACTGACAACAGAACGCTTGCACCTTCTTAGGGATCAGTTGGATAATCGAGAACCGCAAAATCCGTTTGAGGAAATTCAACGGCAGAACCAAGAACTGCTACGTGCAATGCAGGAGTTACGCCAGCGTGAGGAGCAGTTAACTCAGCTCAACCGCGAACTAGAAGATACCAATCGCGGTGTCGTGGCTTTGTATGCCGAATTAGACGAAAAAGCGGATTCTCTACAAAAGGCAAATGAACTGAAAACTCGGTTCCTCTCGAATATGAGCCATGAGTTTCGCACACCGCTGAACTCGATTATGTCTCTGTCTCGGATTTTGATAGACCGAATGGATGGTCCCTTAACAACAGAGCAGGAAAAGCAAGTCAATTTCATTCAAAAAGCTGCGGAAGGTCTGTCGGAGTTGGTCAACGACCTCTTAGACTTAGCAAAGGTAGAAGCTGGAAAAATTGTCGTCCATCCCAGCCAGTTTGAAGTCAGCGACCTATTTGGGACTTTGAGAGGAATGTTGCGTCCCCTGCTTGCTCATAACTCTTCGGTTGCTCTTGTCTTTGAGGAACCTGTTGGCATTCCGCCTTTGTATACAGATGAAGGTAAGGTCGCCCAAATTCTGAGAAATTTTATCTCTAATGCACTAAAGTATACCGAGCGTGGTGAGGTGCGAGTGGCAGCAGTCATGGCAGGTCACACCGTCACTTTCTCCGTCGCCGATACAGGTATTGGAATTGCACCGCAGGATCAAGAGCGGATTTTTGAGGATTTTATTCAAATAGAATCTAAACTCCAAAAAAAAGTCAAAGGAACAGGTTTGGGACTGCCACTCTCGCGCAAGTTGACAGAATTGTTGGGAGGAAGAGTCTGGGTTCATAG
>NZ_JBAHYJ020000119.1:0-14843 GCF_036697665.2 Scytonema sp. PRP1
CAACGCTTCTGGCATCAACTCAGTAGGCAGTTTGTCAGCTAAGACATTTAGGGCATCGGTGCGCTCCCTCTCATTCTGAATCGTCCGCACTGCTGCCAACGCTTCTGGCAACACCGATGGTAGTTTGTCAGCTAAAGCTTTCAGGGCATGGGCACGATCACCCTCATCCTGAATTGCTTGCGCTGCTGCCAACGCTTCTGGCATCAACTCAGTAGGCAGTTTGCCAGCTAAAGCTCCTAGGGCATTGACGCGACTCCATTCATCTTGAATCGCCCGCGCTGCTGCCAACGCTTCTGGCAACACCGATGGTAGTTTGTCAGCTAAAGCTCTCAGGGCATTGGCACGATAACCCTCATCCTGAATTGCCCGCGCTGCTGCCAACGCTTCTGGCAACACCGATGGTAGTTTGCCAGCTAAAGCTCTCAGGGCATTGGCACGAGCACCCTCATCCTGAATCGCCCGCGCTGCTGCCAACGCTTCTGGCAACACCGATGGCTCTTTGTTAGCTAAGGCTTTTAGAGCATTAGCACGAGCACCCTCATCCTGAATCGCCCGCGCTGCTGCCAACGCTTCTGGCATCAACTCAGTAGGCAGTTTGTCAGCTAAAGCTCCCAGGGCATTGGCGCGATAATTTTCATCCTGAATCGCTTGTGCTACTTTCAACGCTCCTGGTATCAACTCAGGAAGTAGTTTGTTAGCTAAAGCTCCCAGGGCATCAGCGCGACTCGATTCATCTTGAATCGCCCGCACTGCTACCAACGCTTCTGGCAACACCGATGGCTCTTTGTTAGCTAAGGCTTTTAGAGCATTAGCACGATTCCTCTCATTCTGAATCGTCCGCGCTGCTGCCAACGCTTCTGGCATCAACTCAGTAGGCAGTTTGTCGGCTAAGGCACTTAGAGCATTGGCGCGATAATTTTCATCCTGAATCGCCCGCACTGCTACCAACGCTTCTGGCAACACCAATGGCTCTTTGTTAGCTAAGGCTTTTAGAGCATTAGCACGATTCCTCTTACCCTGAATCGCCCGCGCTGCTGCCAACGCTTCTGGCATCAACTCAGTAGGCAGTTTGTCGGCTAAGGCACTTAGAGTATTGGCACGATAACCCTCATCCTGAATCGCCCGCGCTGCTGCCAACGCTTCTGGCATCAACTCAGTAGGCAGTTTGTCGGCTAAGGTACTTAGAGCATTGGCGCGATCTCTCTCATTCTGAATCGCTTGTGCTACTCTCAACGCTCCTGGTATCAACTCAGGAAGTAGTTTGTTAGCTAAAGCTCCCAGGGCATTAGCGCGACTCCATTCATCTTGAATCGCCCGCACTCCTGTTAACGCTTTTCGTTGTGCTTGTTCTTTTAAATTTTGTGGTAAATCATCAACTAGCGCTACAAGTAAATTGACTCTCTGTTTTAGATCAGGGGTTTGCAAAGCATAAGCTAATCCTTGTTCAGGAGTCCACACATTTTTTTTGACTAGTGCAACTAACAAATTTTCTGGTAAAATCTTCGCAGCAAGACTGTTTAAAGAAGCTCGAATTAGGGCATAGCGGCACTGCAAACCAATAACTTGGGGCAAAGCTGCCTTACTCCAAAAGTCCTCTACTAATTTCCATGCACGCGAAATATCAGTTAAGTAACTCCCAGTTTGTCCCAAGCGAGCACACGCCTCATACCAACCATTGTGCCCTGACTCAGTTTCTTCTCGCAAAAGCTGATGTAGCTCGTTTACTTGCTTTGCCTGCTCCAAGTGCCAAGTGAGATGAGCATGAATGTATCCATCATCCTGCAAAGTATGCCAAAGACTATTCTTTGTTTTGACTTGATATCTTTCTAAAAATAAGGCGTGAGCAGCTGGTGGAGTTAAACTTAATCCTGGTAAATCATCTACCTGAGAATTTGTGGTGAGCAACCGCTTTGTCATTTCATGCATCAAATCGTGCAGTCTGTAAGTTTGCTTTTGGTCATCCCCAGTTGATCCTGCCAATAGTAATGCTTTGGTCTTGAAGGAGCGTAGTGTTGTCAAAGCTTCTTTAGGACTAATCTCCCACAGCGTTGCTGCCATTGTGTGAGTAATAACTACATCTTCTGGCAAGACACCAAACCAAGCAAATTGTTGCAACATTTCTGGGATTAACGAGCGCAAGCTGAGGTTAAAGGAGGCAATTAGGCTGTAGCGTTTCCGTTGTTCCTCATGAGTACAACTATCTGCTCCTGGTGTTTGCAGCGATTCTAAACGAGCAATTTCTAAGTTCAAGTCTTCCAGCAATTCTTGCCACGATACCCCATCTGCCACTTGAGCGGCTGCTAAATCCAGTGCCAATGGTAAATATCCCACAGTCTGTGCTAGTTGTTGCGCCTGCTGTTTTTCTGCTCCAGTTAATGGATTGTTCTGAGATTTTTGTAACAACTCCAATGATTCGTTTGGCGTCATTACGTCTAAATCATAAGAAATTGCTCCCCGTATCGTTGCTTCTCTTGTTGTAACCAGAACTCGACAACTAGACCCCCCCACTCGAAATGGTTCTACGTGTTCTGGATTCCAAGCATCATCCACAACCAGCAGTGCTTTTTTGTCATAGAGTAATGTCTGTAAATGCTTGGATGCATCCTCTGGAGTAAGAGGTTTATAGTCATAATCCTTTAATGACTGAATCCAATTACTTAACAGTGCTAATAAATTAGGTTGCTGACCTAAAGTTACCCATAGCACACCATCTGGAAATTGTGCTTGCACTTCTGGGTCATGCGCTACCGCTGCTGCCAAGGTGGATTTCCCAATTCCAGCCAAGCCATAAATGGCACTAACGACTAATATCCCTGTCCTGTTACCTTCTAAGGAGAGCAAACATGTTTTAATCTGTTTATGATGCTCTGGGCGTTCTACAAAATACTGAGGTAGAGATGGCATCTGAAACGGAGCACCTGTGGCAGGACGTTTGTTGTAACCAACGTAAACATCACGACCTACATCTCCGAAGACTATACTGTTATCACTAATACTCCCAATGTTCTGGTTCTGGTTGCCTGTTGAGGTTTGGTCTATTTTGGGCGATCGCTCAGAAGTTGGCTTTGGCTCAGAAGTTGCTTGTGTTGGAACATCTAAGGAACTGGAATATCTCTCGGTGGTTGGAAAGTGAGGGATTGTTCTTCGTTTGCGACATTTTTTCCACACAATACGGAATAATCTGGAGAACATTCTCCAAATCTTTTTGGCAAGCTGACGAAAAACTCCTAGAGTCACGGTTTTCTGTCCTTGTTTACATTGTCACATTGCCTTGGACATCGCGAACGACCTTACTACCTTGTACGCTCCCAAGAGTCTGGTTATTCTCACCTGTAACATTCTGTACTACTTTGTCACCACTATTATCTTGGGCATTTTCCTGCATAATCCGAGCAATTTCTTGAGCCAAGAATTCATCTTGCTCTAGCAGTTTCTTTAACTGCACACGCAATACCACCCGCAAATCCTCATCATCCGGTGCTTTGGCAACATCTGCCGCTGCTTCTAGCGCTGCTGGTTTTGTTTCCACCTTTGGTTGTAGCTTAGCCCACACTGCTTTAGCTTTATCCCAAGCATCCTCTCCTGCTTTAGCGACTGCACCGTCAAATACTTTGTTTCCTACATTCATTAGAAAAGGAAGGAAAGGAGCCAAAAACTTTGTAAGTACAACTACATCCATTGCTTGCAACCCTCTAAAGTATGATTCTGTAGAAATTCTGACGAAATGCTAGCTTCAAGGCTTAAAAGAGAATTAAGGCACGAACTAAGTGACTACTACAAGTATTCACGCTCATGGTCATCGTTTTCGGAATTTATCTGGTTTGCTGTCGTCTCTAGTTATTAAAACTCTCTCACATTTTTGTATAGTATTTGTAAACATATTGTAGACAAAAGAAAGAGCAATAAGGTATTGTTACTTGTATACTAAAGTCTACAAAAGTATACAAGTGAGTAGCAAAGTGATTTCATTTCGCTTCAGTGATGCTGAAATTCAAGCATTAGAAGCGTTTCAAACAGAAGAGGATGGAGATTCACTCAACCAAACAGCAGCACGATTACTCCGTTCGATTCTTGGCACGTCTCCACCCATGTCTACAGGTGTAGACATGGATAAACTAGTTGAAGAGAAGATAGCAGTAGCTGTGGGTAGCCTACAAGCCAAACTAGAATTGGTAGAAGAACGCTTGGGAAAATTGAACGCCTGAGAGATAAGGAGAAATCTCTCAGGCAAGATGTGAAAGCAGTACATCCAGATTACACCGCAGTTCGGGAACGGACTTTGAAAAAACTTAGGGTTGGGAGCCAATCAGCCGCTGGTAAGGCTGTAGACACCTTTATTCGGGAAATTGAGCGGGCATATCCACCCCCCTCTTCCACGTCTACAGATGCCCAAAAGCCTTAGTGTGACGGAATTTTAGCCGCTAAGCGCCCCGATTCAGGGGGCAATTTTCGTCTACAAGTGTAGACATATTGTAAACAAGAGAAACTAGAGGTATAGAGCAGTAGTAAAGGCAATAAAAATGCCAGTTAACCCGGTAAGAGTAAAGCTGGCATAACTTACTAATTGGTCTTCTGATAGTTGTAGACCTCTTGTAGACAATAGTAGACAATTAATCTTCTGGCTTTGTCCACAGCCAACCAAGTCTGTCCCCAGTTCCTACCACCTCACCCAGTTTGCGATCCGCCAGTGAAGAAAAGATAATGCGGATGTCTTCAGCTGACATATCCTCAAATAATCGGCTATTCTGCTTGAGGGTACGGGCTTTTAAAACTTCCCCCAAGTGCTGCTTACCCCAATCAACGATGTACTGCTCATACTCATTCGATGGTGTTTGTTGCTTGTCTACATTGTTTACATCGCTGTCTACAGGTGGCAATAGTGGTGTTTCGGCGGTAACTCCCCAATTGCTTAAGTCCAGTTCAACGGGGAAATCATCCACCATAAACCGCTTTTTCCCGCCAGCTTTGAGCCATTGCTCAAGCCTAGAGTCCTTTAACTTTGTTCTGGCGTGTAAGGCAGCGAATTGACCTAGTCTCACCAGGCAGAAGCAGCTGTACAGTGTGTCCTTGTCCCCTTGTAACCCGAAATTCTCAGCCGTGTCATTTTGGGCGATCGCCAGAATAAATTGCTTGTATCGCCTACCCCGTTTAGCGTGTTTTTTTAGCCAAGTCACCGCGTTGTCGCATTCGTCCACCAGGACTGGGAACTCTTCAGCAATGAGAAAGCGCTCTCGACCTGCAAGAACTTTATCGCCCGACTCACCGCGTAGTTGTACCAGTTCTTCTAAGTTGTCTAAATCCTTCCCCATTGCCGCGTCAATGGCTTTGAAATTCCCTTTACGTCCTATTACGTCATTTTGGTCGAGCCACGCCCAATCCTCCGGTTTAGCGTCGCTATCGTAGATGACGACACGTCCACCAATTTTGGATGAGAGAAACTGGGTGAATGTGGATTTCCCGTCGCCAGTTCCCCCAATGAGTGCAACGTGCTTTTGTTTTTTTTGGATGTACTCGACTGGGTCAGTGATGAGATTGTCTGGTGTCCAATCAGCGCTCAGGGCGGGAACTGTTATTGCCAGTGTCGAGGACGGCTGCATATTGCTTCTGATCCAACTCAAAAAACTCAGTTTTGATTCTTGTTCGATGTCTCCCAAGCGCTCTTGCAGTTGTTTAAATGTCCGGCGTTGGCTTGACCCCACAGCGAGAACCGCGCAAGATGAGCCAAGTATCCAAGGGCGTTGCTTGCGGTTGTCAACGGCAACAGATAATAAAAGAATGCTAGCAATTAAGCACGCCCATGAGGTGATTTTGGCACGGGTATGCATCTGTAGGTACTGGTGGAGTTGGGAGGGGTGCAAGTCGGTCATAACCCCAAAATCACCCCCAATGTAAAGAGCGCAAGCCGGAAGATGAGTATTCCCCTCACCGCTGGCAACTCTAGCAACTGCCAAAGGAATAAACCCGCAACTGCTAGAGCAACGACTCCCCCAATGCGAATGAAATAAGGTATTGGTAGTGACGACCAACAGCTAGCAATGAGCGCGGGTACCGCTATACTTGCAGTGATATCAAACAGCAGGTCGGTGAGGTTATCAGGAAGTGCGAGCGCGTTTTCCCAACCTCTCCTGAATTGCTCTAAACGGGGTTGCGGCTCTTGATTTGGGGAGATAAGACGCTTATGTGAGGAGGTGGGGGCAATATCCACAGTTATCTGTTGCTGGTCTTTACCGTCCATATATAACCCCATCCTTGAATGATTCAAACTGGGTTTGGCAATTAGTCAACTTTGTCTGTAACTCTTGGATAACTGATTGATGCCACAGGGTAAACCCCACAGCTGCTAGGGCAATGAGTAGCCAAGTAATGCTGTTATCGTCTTTCATAAACTGAATCCCCCGGTGTCGGGGGATAATTGTTTACTCTGGGTCAGAAAGTGCTAAGAGTATGCCTACGTTGTCAATCGTGTTTGGCACGGTTTCGATTGTTAGAGGTGGCTCTGGTGGGGGCGGTTCTGGGGTAAGCTGTGCTGAAGCTAGCCCAATTGCATCTTTAATTTCGGCTTCCATGCGTTCTTACTCCCAGTGCTTCTGTTGCCGCTTGAATAACTCGTTGCTGCTCAAGGAGGGATAAGTCAGTGTTTCCGGTACAAGGGATGACCTCTAGATGAGTTCCGACGCGATAAAGGGCATCTTTCTTCTTTTCTTCGTTGTCGGTGGACTGCGCCTGTTCAAGGTACTTGCTGACGTATGTTTTGTTGACGAATTCTTTTGTCATAAAATAAAAACGTCCTTTATTTTGCGGTAAAGAGACACATTCAGTAGGCGATCGCTTATCTTGGCGGAGGGCAATCGCCTTTAAAAATCAGGTCTGTTGGTCGTTGGGTTAACTGATAGTTCAACTGGGTATGCTTGCCCGTATCCGGTTGGTGCTGACTTACGGGTTTTCAAATCCACTGATTTGGATTTTGAAACTTTAATCATCAACCGAGAACCATCAGCAGCGGGTGAGAAAACTTGATAGTTCTCAATTGCATCCCACGCCACAGGGTCTTTGGCGACGTGTGCGCTGTATTGCACACTTGACATTGATGAAAGCGCGGTAGTTGTGGGAATTCCAATGAGTTTACGCGGTTTTTTGGGCTTCTCTTGCAGTGCTTTAGCGTTGGTACTGCCATTGCTTGCAGTTGATGTACTGTTAGGTTTTTCTACTTCTTGAAACTCCATGTTTGCTGTGTGGGGTGAGTATGGACGCCAAAACCTGACGCGGTGACTGGCTGAAGTCTCCGTGTGGTGAGGGTTCGGACGTTTTTAGCTTATGATGGTACGATAGCAATCTGTGCATACTGCGTCAAGTGCTATAAAGTAGCAAGATGCTACGGGTCGTCAAGAAATAAACTAATGGGAGAAAGTAGTAAGCTATGAGCTATTCACAGAATGAGATTATGAGTAAACGGATATCGGTTGTTCTCCCAGATGACATAGGAGAAGCTGTAGAGAAAATGGCTCAAGAGGAGATGCGCTCATTGAGTCAGATGGGAGCAATCCTGATAATGGAAGCGGTTAAAGCTAGAACTACAACCCAAGAAAACGAACCCTCCACGCATAAAACTAAAAAAGATAAGGGGGCGGCATGACAAACTCAGCAGAACAACCGGAAAATCGCTTAGAACGAATTGAAGCGGCATTAGACAGGCAAGTTGCCGTGAATGCAGACTTGAGGACATCAGTCACCGAGCTTAGGACAACAGCATCCGCTTTGCTGCAAGTCGCGACAATTCACCAGCAGAATTCCATCGCGCTTGACAGCAGAACTGAATGCTGACCGCGCTGAGTGGAGAGAGCAAATTGACCGCATCTGGGAATACCTGCGACGCCAGTCTGGTAACTTTCGGGGCGAGGGAGAGTATTGAAGCGAAGATTTTAACCAGTAAAACTTAGATTCAACTGGATATTCGGTGCTGGTTGATGTTTCAATAGTAACAGAAAATTAATGCGCCTTGGTTTGGTGCTTGACACCACCTACCCAAGACGACTTCCGTAACATCGCTTTTACACACCAAGCGGTGACGGTGCCTCTTTTCCGTTTACACCAACGGAGGAGGATACTTTTATTTTGGCATTTTTGCCGAGGTCTTGTACCTCAAAAACCACAATTGAACTTCAAAAACAAATCAAAGGTTCCAATGATTCCTTATCACATTTGCAAACAACAAATTCGCTTGCCTGGGGGTGTGACCAGACAAGCGCTTCGTAATTTCTTCAGAAAAATAGATGAACGAACACTCAGATATTATCACTTCCCAAGACCAAAACCATCTTCAAGAATGGACTGAGGGCAGTTCTGTTAGCGCAGAAATCGCATCATTAAATATAGAATCGCTCTCCAAAGAGCAGTTAAACGAAAGAGTTAAGCCTAAGTACCCAATCAAAACTGGAGGTTGGCACTGTCGCGGGGTGAATTGGCGCAACGGGCAACCAATGGGTACGCACTACGGGCAATCCAAGCCTGACAAACCGCATAAACTCAACCCAGAATCAACTAAGACAGCGAAGTACTTAACAGCGTCAGGAATGGAACCAGACGCTATCTTTCTAGCAATGGGGGATCAAGAATATTGGGTTAAAGTTCATGCCGATAAGAGCATAACGCGGGTATGGACTGAGGGAGCCAAAAAAGCCGGAGCGGGATTGAGTCTTGGATTAGCAACTCTTGCTATCACTGGTGTATGGAATTGGGGCAAAGACGGCAAGCTAGCACCATTTGTTGAAGAATGGGCGCAACCAGGAACCACGCACGTCATTGCCTTTGACAGCGATTATCTCAATAAACCGTCGTGCCGAAAAGCGATAATCGCCTTCGCCAACTGCCTAGCGGCTAATGGATGTATAGTTTTGATTGCATCATGGTCGCAGGAGTGGAAAGGAATGGACGATTTTATTGCTGCTAATGGCGGTGACGCTTTTAAAGAAGTCATAGCAACCGCCGAAACGATTCAGCAGTGGGAAAAGCAATTTAAAAAGCCGGGTGAAGAGTCAGAAAAGATTCCATCGCCAAGCAAGATATCGCGAGAGATTGCGCAAGAGTATGTCAATAAGCTGGCGTTCAATAACGAGATTGGGCAATGGATGCGCTATGAAGCGGACTACCCTGGTGTGTGGTCAGTTGAGACAGATGAATTCATGGAGTCAATTATCTACCAAATTCTTTTAGGTAAAGGGATTGACGGGTTTGGGTACAGTTACATCAGCAATATCGTTAAACTTTTGAGAAGCCAATTGATTTCGCGTAACTGGAATGAAATTTCCCCCAAAGAATTTTTACCATTCCGCAACGGGATTTTAGAGATTGCAACAGGCAAATGGCTTCCCCATTCCCCGAGTTACCGTTTAACTTGGCGGCTACCACGCGACCACGACGAGAAAGCAACGGACTGGAGTGGTATTGATGCGTATCTCGACCACTTGTCTCAAGGTAATACCGCAATAAAAGATTTATTACTGTGTTATTGCAACGCGGTTCTCAAGGGGCGGGCTGACCTGCACAAATTCCTGCATCTCATCGGTTTGGGCGGAACTGGTAAAGGGACGTTCGCTCGATTAGTCACAGATTTGATTGGTGAAGAAAATATTTACTCAACAACCCTAGACGAGTGGTGTAACAGCCGATTCGAGACAGCGAATGCCTACCGTAAACGCTTGGTGGTTTTCTGGGACGAGGACAAGCAAACAGGCAAGCTGGGTAAGTTCCTCTCGCTCACGGGCGGTGACTGGATACGGGCAGAAGAGAAAAATAAAAAACCATTTCACTATCGCTACGACGGTATGACGTTGGTGCTTTCTAACCTTCCTATCTTCACTGGCGATTCAGCCTCAAGGATCAGCCGACGGATTATCCCCGTACCGTGTAATGCAGCTGTACCAATTGGGCAACGCCGTGACCTTAACGCTGAGTTTCAACCAGAGTTAGCAGCGTTCACTAATTACGTGTTGAGCATTCCAGATGACCACGTTACTAAAGTACTGTCTGGACTGGCTGAAATACCGGAATGTACTTTGGAATTCTGGGAAAACCGGATACGGGTAGATTCTATCGCGGCTTGGATCAATAACCACATCATTTATGACCCAATGGCAGAAACGCCGATTGGTGCTGACCGTAATGAAGGATTAGACGGTTCACCAATTTCTACTTTGTTTGGCTCGTATAACAAGCATTGCCGGGAGACTGGCGACCAAGCAAAATCTAACAAAAACTTTTCACCTGACTTACTGGAGTTGTGTAAGTCCGTTCTGGGTTGGACTGTTGAACGCAAAGTCACGAAAACAGGTAAATTCATGCGCGGGTTAAGACTACGAGTCAACAGACTAGATGACCACATCCCCACTTATGACTACGTGCTGATGCAAAAGGTGACGGGTGGTGACGGGTCGGGTGACGGGTCGGGTGACGGGTCACAATCCAGTCAGGGCAAGGAAGTGACGGGTGGTGACGGGTTAAACCCTATTTCTAAGGAAAATCAAAAAGTTTTTTTTGAAGAAAACACATTACCAGAGAATACATCACAAGAAAACACATTTATAGAAAAAGAAGAAGTAGAGGTTCATCCGTCACCAGCCGTCACCGACTTACCAGGTAAAGGTTTCAACCCGTCACCTCAACCGTCACCCGACCCGTCACCTCAACCATCACCTCAACCATCACCAACCATCACCACCCCACTACCTTGTGAGGTGGGGGATACCGTAGAGTTCTGGCACCAGGGGGAAAAGCGGTGGATGAAAGGCAAAGTAGAAGCTGTTGAGCAAGAGAAGGGCATTTTAATCAAAGCCAGTATCAGATATTGGGCATGGGGGAAAAGCCGAACTGAGTCGATTGGTCGCACTGACTGGTTGAGATAGTTTGACCTCAAATGATTGAAAGCAATCGTTAGTTGGGGCTTAAGTCCCAACTGAGGATGTAATGCAAAAAATGACAAAAATTGACTGGACACTTCTAAAGTATCCGGTAACAACTTTTGACGAATTTTTGCTGCAACTTAGGAGTCACTAAGTATATATGCAGTCGTGCCTTAACCCCCGACTAACCAAAATGTATACACAGCAAGCTCCCCGCCTGATGATATCCGTATGATGTTCATTATTAAAGTTAAAAAAAATACAAGTTTGCTTGCTAAGTAGTGTTAGCATCAAGACCTGGGCACCCAAAAGTCATGGTCAGGTTTGTGGGTGAAGTATCAGGCTTGCTGTACAGAGTTCAAGACTTAAATGACTGTTAGTTATCCTTATTTAGCTAATTATTGGTTTGCAGCATCAAGGCTTGACAAACTCATTCCTATCGCTGAGTATGCCAACGCAACGCACGTACACGTTCAAACTGTACGTAGACGCATTTTGCAAGGAAGATTAATTGGTCTAAAAACAGGCGGCAAGTGGTATGTTTTGCGTCCCATAGTTGAATAAGTATATATGCCAGTCGGGACTTAAGCCCCGACTAACCAAAACGTACACGGGGAGAAACCAGCGAGCGTGACGAGGTCTTCCACGCAACGACTGGTGGTCAAAGAAACGACCATTTCGCTTTTAACCTTTATATAGGGATTACAGTGTGAATACAACAAAAACCATAAAAAGTTGCATTCACCTGACTTCATGAGCCCGATAGCACTCGTAAAAACCCATCAACGACAACAACTTGCTACCATGTCCCCAGCCGATGCCCAGCAACGACTGATTGAAATGTGGCTGCATGGCAAGTCTCAACACACGGTGACTGCTTACCGTCTTCATATTACTCAGTTTTTGGCGTTTTTGGGGAAACCATTGCAACAAGTGACTCTAGAAGATTTGTACGCCTTTGCCGAAACGTTGGGGGATTTAGCACCGAGTAGTCAAAAAAACACCCTCTCAGTTATCAGGTCACTTATCAGCTTTGCTCATAAAATCGGATACATTCCTTTGAATGTGGGTGCTGCTATGAAACTAGATAAGTGTGCCGATACACTCAACCAACGGCTGTTGATTCAGCGCGATGTCCAAAAAATGGTCTGGGCGACTGAACAAGCACAATACCGTTATAAAACAGAAAAACAGCGTGATTTACTCATTCTCAAACTTCTTTACACCAGTGGGTTAAGGGTGAGCGAGTTAACCGGGCTATGTTGGAATAATATGATACCACGCCGTGACCACGGGCAATTGACTGTTGTCGGCAAAGGGCAGAGAACCCGCTCGGTGATCATCCCGACGGAACTGTGGAGCGAACTCACTCAATTTCGCGGTGATGCGAGCGATAATTCCCCTGTGTTTGCCAGCCGCAAAGGTGGCGGACACTTAGACCGCAGTCAA
This sequence comes from Scytonema sp. PRP1, assembly GCF_036697665.2. Classification (NCBI taxonomy): domain Bacteria; kingdom Bacillati; phylum Cyanobacteriota; class Cyanophyceae; order Nostocales; family Scytonemataceae; genus Scytonema; species Scytonema sp. PRP1. The sequence continues at coordinate 12,345 of NZ_JBAHYJ020000119.1, forward strand.
ATCAACCGAATTGTCGAAGCAGCAGCCAAACGTGCTGGAATTAATAAAAAAGTTTCCCCCCACTGGCTACGCCATGCTCATGCAACCCATGCCTTAGAAGCGGGTGCTGATATTGGTTTGGTGCAACAGACCCTAGGTCATGCCAATGTCGCCACCACCAGCCGCTATCTACAACACCGTCCTGACAACAGCAGTAGCCTTTATATTCCTACATTGTGAAGAATCACGTCAAAAGTCGCGCCCGACTGGTCAGATTTGGCGAGATTCGGGTTTTGGCGTAAATAGAAGGTTCGTGCAATCAGGGGCAACCTGTAGCTAAAAACCTTATAGGTGTAGCGAACTGCAAACATAAACGCTCAAAACTGCAAACAAGCTAAAATTGAAACCACATTATTTGCAAATAAGAGGGGTCTCAAAAATGCCTTGTTTGCAGTTTTGACGATTTATGTTTGCAGTTCGCTACATATAGGGGTTCAGCCAGGATACGCGCAAAACAGGACACGTTGTAAATTTTTGTTGCAGAGCGTGTTTTATTGATTTACCAACTTGCCCATAAATGATATTAAGACAATCAAAATTTTGCACGGTAAAACCAACTCTTCACCCCTTTCAGTGCCTCAAGCTTGCCCATAAACAATCATTTTTGAGAATGTTTCAACTGGAGGAGTCAAGTAAAGTTTGGTATTAAAACAACCGTATATCAAGGGTTATGCTTTATCTGCGTTATAAAACTTTACAACGTGTCCCATTTTACAGGTATCCCGGCTGAACCCCTTATACAGCAACAGTTACAGAGATTGATACGAGATTTAACCTCGCTCATTAAAAGATAAGTTGCACAAATGGTTTTTCTAGCTCATAGACAGTAAAAGAACTTTGCCTAAAACGGAGCTTGGAGTACCTGGAAGTTTGGATTTCAAAGGATTATCGCTCCGTCTCGAAACTGAAAAACATTGCCTAAAATGAGACGAACTAGGCAAAGTTATTATTTGTATTTCTTATCAATTTAGCCTAAAAAATGGGTCATTTTTACAGAATTTTACAAGGTTGCCCCTGGTTGCACGAACCTTCTATTTACGCCGTTTTGGCGGGATTTGGTCATTTTAGCAAGCCAATTGTCTCTGACACTGCGCTTTGTACAAGCGTACAATTTCAATTTACCGCCACTGCCTACACACTTCCTGAATAACAGCGCCACCATCGAGTGACATCACGGATAGCTCCAACAATTTCAATCACGGCTGCCTGACCACCTAACACAAAAATAATTGGAACTAGTACTTCTATGCCTTGGAGCAAGTTCCTACGAGTGCAAAGGGACAACTCATGCAGTGTATCTCGCCAAAAGTCAAAAAGTTGAGCAGATGGCATCTCGGAAGAAGCGGGAACCAAGGCTTTCAGGGCATGGGCGCGATAACTCTCATTCTGAATCGCCCGCGCTGCTGCCAACGCTTCTGGCATCAACTCAGTAGGCAGTTTGTCAGCTAAAGCTCCCAGGGCATTGGCGCGATTCCTCTCATTCTGAATCGTCCGCGCTGCTGCCAACGCTTCTGGCATCAACTCAGTAGGCAGTTTGTCAGCTAAAGCTCCCAGGGCATCAGCGCGACTCCATTCATCTTGCATCGCCTGCGCTGCTGCCAACGCTTCTGGCATCAACTCAGTAGGCAGTTTGTCAGCTAAAGCTCTCAGGGCATTGGCACGATAACCCTCATCCTGAATTGCTCGCGCTGCTGCCAACGCTTCTGGTATTAGCTCAGTAGGCAGTTTGTCGGCTAAAGCTCTCAGGGCATTGGCGCGATAATTCTCATCCTGAATCGCTTGTGCTACTCTCAACGCTCCTGGTATCAACTCAGGAAGTAGTTTGTCAGCTAAAGCTCCCAGGGCATCAGCGCGACTCCATTCATCTTGCATCGCCTGCGCTGCTGCCAACGCTTCTGGCAACACCGATGGCAGTTTGCCAGCTAAAGCTCTCAGGGCATGGGCGCGATTCCATTCATCTTGAATCGCCTGCGCTGCTGCCAACGCTTCTGGCATCAACTCAGGAAGTAGTTTGTCAGCTACTAAAGCTCCCAGGGCATTGACGCGACTCCATTCATCTTGAATCGCCCGCGCTGCTGCCAACGCTTCTGGCAACACCGATGGCAGTTTGCCAGCTAAAGCTCCTAGGGCATTGGCGCGACTCCATTCATCTTGAATCGCCCGCGCTGCTGCCAACGCTTCTGGCATCAACTCAGTAGGCAGTTTGTCAGCTAAAGCTTTCAGGGCATGGGCGCGACTCCACTCATCTTGAATCGTCCGCGCTGCTGCCAAACCTTCTGGTATCAACTCAGTAGGCAGTTTGTCAGCTAAAGCTTTCAGGGCATGGGCGCGATTCCTCTCATTCTGAATCGTCCGCGCTGCTGCCAACGCTTCTGGCATCAACTCAGTAGGCAGTTTGTCAGCTAAAGCTTTCAGGGCATGGGCGCGATAACTCTCATCCTGAATCTCCCGCGCTGCTGC